>JBBAMO010000270.1:0-1002 GCA_040402495.1 Rhodoluna sp. | reverse complement strand
AGCCAACTGGCAAGGGCAAGGCCACTCCAACTCGCAAGGAGCGCGAAGCAGCTAACCAGCGTCCGCTGGTGGGCGACCGCAGCAAAGAGGCCAAAAAGGCCGCTCGCTTGGCTGCCTCCGCGAAGCGCAATGAGGCTCGCCTAGGCTTGCTGGCAGGCGAAGAGCGCTACCTTGCGCCTCGCGACAAGGGCCCTCAAAAGAAGTTTGCTCGCGACTATGTCGATTCTCGCTTCAGCGTTGGTGAGCTTGTCTTGCCGACAGTATTTTTGGCGCTGGTGTTCAACACGATCGACAATATTCAGCTGCAGCTGATCGTTCTGGCGTGTCTCTGGGTGCTCTTCATCTTTATCTTTATCAACGCCTGGTACTTGGGTCGCGGCACAGTGGCTGCACTCAGCAAAAAGTACGGTCCCGAAAGCATCGAAAAGGGCATTCGCATGTACGTGGCGATGCGTTCCATTCAGATGAGGCCCATGCGCCTGCCAAAGCCTGCGGTAAAGCGCGGCACCAAGATCGGTTAATCGAAATACCCAGCGAACAGCAGTTCGTTGACCAGTAAACAGCAATGAATTCAACGGAGAACTCACATGAAGTACAGATACCTAGGCAACAGCGGTTTCAAGGTCAGCGAACTGGTTTACGGCAACTGGATAACTCACGCCAGTCAGATTGATGACAAGGATGCCATCGCAACCGTTCACGCCGCGCTAGACGGCGGAATCACCTCGTTTGACACCGCCGATGTTTATGCAAACCAGGCTGCCGAGGTAGTTCTGGGTAAGGCGCTAGCTGGGCAACGTCGCGAAGGCGTAGAGATCTTCACCAAGGTTTACTGGCCTGTCGCAGAGCGCGGAGCAAACGACCACGGGCTTTCTCGCAAGCACATCATGGAGTCGGTAAACGGCTCATTGAAGCGCGTTGGCGTTGACTACTTCGACCTCTACCAGGCTCACCGTTTCGACTACGAGACTCCCCTAGAAGAAACCATGCAGGCTTTTGCCG
>JBBAMO010000269.1:0-1017 GCA_040402495.1 Rhodoluna sp. | reverse complement strand
CCACCAAACTCACGGCACAACCGCCTAAAAGCGGTGTTAGTGATTCCCGCCATTGCGCCAGGGAACAGCACAGGGAAAACCTTTTCGAAAGCCTTGCGAGTGTCGTTGAAGGCATCTTCGAAGATGACCTTCATCTTTTCGTCTAGGTCGTCGATGATTTGCAGCAAGTCTTTGCGGGTTTGCGTGAGGTCGGCAAGCTGTTCGGTCAAGAACTTGTGGCGCTGTTCTAGAGCGGCAAATTCTTCGAGGGCTAGCGGGTTAACGCGACCCAGGCGCTCAAGCACGCGCTCGGCCTCGCGCAGGCGTTTGGTTTGTTCGTCGCGGTCGTAAGGCTTCTTGCCGCCTTCTGACTCTTCATCGTCAACAAGTTGATCTGGCCCGTACTCAGCCAGCAGAACCGACTGCTCAAGACCAAGTTCGTCGTTTGCCTTGCTAACCAGGTTCGAGAGATTCAATCGCTTTTCGTGGTTGCCAAGTTCGATGTCGTGAACATTCTGGGTAAGCGTGCTGAGTTTCATCTGAATCTCGGCAACCTCGCCACGGATGCGCACCAACTCGGTGTATTGAGATTGACGCTCGGCGTCCATCTGACCAAGACGCACCTTGGCATCCGCTGTCTGTGTCTCCACAGAAACCATTACTGCCGGCAAAACATCAAGCACCTTGCGGGCTGCCTCGAGTTGCTTAGCCTGAGCCGCGGCGGCATCTTTGGCACGCTCGATTGCAGCCTTGGCTTCGTCTACCTGCGAACGAAGTGTTTCGGCGCGCTCGCGCTCCACTCGAACGCGCTCGATTGCTGCACCGAGTTCAACGCGAATTTCAAGTTCGGTCTGACGCTCTTGCTCGAGGTTTTCAACCAATGTCTGACGGTCGGCGAGGTCTACCGATGGACGCACCTGAGCTGCGAACTCATCGTGGGCGGCAACCGCCGTGGCAAGGTTTGATTCTGCCTCGACGGCACCAGACTTGGCCGTTTCGGCTACACCTGCCAAACGGGCAACTTCGGCCGCAGCAGCT
>JBBAMO010000268.1:0-1025 GCA_040402495.1 Rhodoluna sp. | reverse complement strand
TAACACCCTTTTCTTTCATCCGAGCAGTCAGGGCGGTTAAACAGAATCGAGATGAACACGGCAACTCCAAGAGTTCCACCCATCTGACGGAAGAACATGGTCGACGATGTTGCAACGCCGATGTCCTTTGGCTCAACCGAGTTTTGTGCGGCCAAGGTCAGAGTCTGCATCAGTTGACCAAGACCCATACCGATGATGACCATCGAGATTGAGATAACCCAGATCGGGGTGTCAAAGTGGTAGTTGAACAGGCTTAGGTAGCCAGTCATCAACATTCCCGTACCAAGAATCATGAAGATCTTGTACTTTCCGGTCTTGCTGGTCACCTGGCCGCTAACGGTTGTAGCAATCATCATGCCTAGAACCATCGGAAGCATCAGCAAGCCAGATTCGGTCGGGGTAACCCCGTTGACAATCTGCAGCATCAACGGAAGCGTCATCATTCCACCGAACATTCCAACACCAACGATTACACCGAGGATTGTGGTGAGGCTGAAGGTGCGGTTGCTAAACAACTTGAGGGGCAGGATTGCCTCTTCGCCAGCTGCTCGCTCGGCAAGGATGAAGGCCACGATGCCCACAGCGCTAGTTACGTACATGGCGATAGACAGTGTGCTGTCCCAGCCCCAGTCGCGGCCGTTCTCGGCAACAAGCAACATTGGAACCACACCAATAACGATGGTGATGGCGCCAAGCCAGTCGATGCGGTGGTTTACCGGTGTGTGAGGAACATGAAGGAACTTCCAAACCAAGAACAGCGCCATTGCACCAAGTGGCAAGTTGATCAAGAAGATCCACTTCCAGCCGGCCACAAACAGAATCTCGTCTGCGCCTGCAAACAGACCACCGATAACCGGGCCAAGCACGCTTGAGGTTGCAAACACAGCCAGGATGTAGCCCTGGTAGCGAGCTCGTTCGCGAGGGGAAGCGATGTCAGAAAGAATCGTGATCGCAAGGGCGAACAGACCACCGCGAGATTCACGACGGCGTACCCATCGTTGTGCACAGGCTCAAGTCGTATCGAC
>JBBAMO010000267.1:0-1051 GCA_040402495.1 Rhodoluna sp. | reverse complement strand
AAGCTCAACAACGAGCGCGTGAAGCTAGAGAAGTCGTTCCGCACCGGAAACGTGGCCGCACAGGGCACCGTAGACGAGGGTCTCATCGCCGAGGTGCTTGCGGCTGCCACAGGCATCCCAGTTTTCAAGCTCAGCGAAGAAGAGAGCACCAAGCTGATCTACATGGAAGACGAGCTTCACCAGCGCGTGATTGGCCAGGAGGACGCCATCCGTGCGATTTCCAAGTCGATTCGTCGCCAGCGTGCCGGGCTAAAGGACCCAAACCGTCCTTCTGGTTCATTCATCTTTGCCGGCCCAACCGGTGTTGGAAAGACCGAGCTAGCCAAGGCGCTAGCCCAGTTCTTGTTCGACGACGAAAGCGCAATGATTTCGCTCGACATGTCGGAGTACGGAGAGAAGCACACGGTTAGCCGTTTGTTTGGTGCCCCTCCGGGCTTTGTTGGCTTCGAAGAGGGTGGCCAGCTAACCGAAAAGGTTCGCCGCAAGCCGTTCTCTGTGGTGCTGTTCGACGAAATCGAAAAAGCTCACCCAGACATCTTCAACTCGCTGCTTCAGATTCTTGAAGAGGGCCGTTTGACCGATGGACAGGGTCGCGTGGTGGACTTTAAGAACACCATCATCATCATGACCACCAACCTCGGAACCCGCGACATCGCTCGCGGCACTATGGGCTTCGCGCTGGAAGGCGACGACTCAAACGATTACGAGCGCATGAAGGGCAAGGTCAACGAAGAGCTGAAGAAGCACTTCAAGCCAGAGTTCCTAAACCGTGTAGACGAAACCATCGTGTTCCCGCAGTTGACTCAGGCCGAGCTCATCCAGATTGTCGACCTCTTCATCAACAAGTTGGCCGTGCGTTTGGAAGACCGCGACATGACCATCGACCTAACCGCAGCAGCCAAGCAGCGTTTGATTGAGATCGGTTACGAACCAGCCCTGGGCGCTCGACCACTGCGTCGTGCCGTTCAGCGCGAAATCGAAGACCGCATCAGCGAGAAGATTCTGCAGGGCGAGGCTCCGGCCACCAGTCACATTCACGTTGACTACGATG
>JBBAMO010000266.1:0-1061 GCA_040402495.1 Rhodoluna sp. | reverse complement strand
AACTTCAACAACTTCACGATCATCTATCTGCTTACAAAGGATGGGCCCAACGACTCGGGGGTAACCGACTACGACGTTGGTGGCACCGACATCTTGATCACCTTTGTTTACAAGATCGCGTTCTCGGGCACCGGACAAAACTACGGTTTGGCCAGCGCCTTCTCGATCTTGATCTTCTTGGTGGTCGGAACCCTGTCGCTCATCAGCTTTAGACGCACCAGAACTCTGGAGGACATTAACTAATGCGTAACCCATTCAAAAAAGAAGTGCCGGCTTACAAGTTTGAGGTCCGTCGTCGTTCGTTCTGGCAGTGGCTGGTTTCTACCGGTTGGCGCCACGTGTTTGGTTTGGCTATCAGCGTGTACGCAATCTTCCCGATTTTGTACATCATCTCGACCTCGCTCTACCCAAACAACGACATCAACAACACCAACGCGCTTTTCCAGGGCTTCTCGTTGCAAAACTACGAGGCACTATTTGCCGATGAGACTCGTCCGTTTGCCCAGTGGTACGTAAACACTGTGGTCATCGGTGTGCTCACCTCGATTGGCTCGGTGTTCCTAAGCGCCCTGGCAGCCTACGCGTTCTCGCGTTTGCGCTTCCGCGGTCGTCGCGGTGGTCTGATGTCGCTGATTTTGATGCAGATGTTTCCGTCGATCCTCGGCCTTGTGGCCATCTTTGGTTTGATCAGCGACATCGGTCAGGTATTTCCGCAGATTGGTCTAAACAGCCAACTCGGTTTGGTCATGGTTTACATGGGTGGTGCACTAGGTGGTGGAACCTACCTAATGTACGGATTCTTCAACACCGTGCCTCGCGAAATTGACGAAGCTGCCACCATCGATGGCGCCGGCCACGCACGTATCTTCTTCACCATCACCTTGCGCCTCGTGGCTCCGGTGTTGGCAGTGCAGATGCTGCTGAGCTACATCGGTGTTACCAGCGACTACGTGCTCGCGTCGATCTTGCTGAGCGACCCAACAAAGTACACCTTGGCTACCGGTCTGCAGAGCTTTATTAGCGACCCGTATTCAAAGGACTGGTCGATGTTCACCGCCGGT
>JBBAMO010000265.1:0-1062 GCA_040402495.1 Rhodoluna sp. | reverse complement strand
AGCTGTTTCCTACTCGTTCGCACACCGGTGCAGCTCAGGGCGGAATGGCGGCAGCACTAGCCAACGTTGAAGAAGACTCTTGGGAATGGCACACTTTCGACACCGTAAAGGGTGGCGACTACCTGGTAGACCAGGATGCTGCCGAGATTTTGGCCAAGGAATCGGTTCAGGCGGTTATCGACCTAGAAAACATGGGTCTTCCGTTTAACCGCACCCCAGATGGCAAGATCGACCAGCGCCGTTTTGGTGGCCACACTCGCGACCACGGCAAGGCTCCGGTTCGCCGCTCTTGCTACGCAGCCGACCGCACCGGTCACATGATTCTTCAGACCCTGTACCAAAACTGCGTAAAGCTTGGCATCGAGTTTTACAACGAGTTCTATGTGCTCGACCTAGTGATGGTTGGCGAGGGCAAGAACAAGAAGCCTTCGGCAGTTGTTGCCTACGAACTAGCCACCGGCGACCTTCACGTTTTCCAGGGCAAATCGATCGTGTTTGCAACCGGTGGTTTCGGCAAGATCTTCAAGACCACATCTAACGCTCACACCCTCACCGGTGACGGCGTTGGCATCATCTACCGCAAGGGTCTTCCGCTTGAAGACATGGAGTTCTACCAGTTCCACCCAACCGGTCTTGCCGGCCTAGGCATTCTGCTTTCTGAGGCTGCCCGAGGCGAGGGTGGCATTCTGCGCAATGCATCCGGCGAGCGCTTTATGGAGCGTTACGCGCCAACCATCAAAGATCTTGCACCTCGCGACATGGTTGCACGTGCAATGGCTAACGAGGTTCGCGAAGGCCGCGGAGCTGGCCCAAACAAGGATTACGTTCTGCTCGACCTTACGCACCTTCCGCCAGAGGTTATCGACGCCAAGTTGCCAGACATCACCGAGTTTGCTCGCACCTATCTTGGTGTTGAGCCTTACACAGAGCCAGTTCCGGTGTTCCCAACCGCGCATTACGCAATGGGTGGCATTCCAACCAACATCAAGGCCGAGGTTCTAAGCGACAACAAGACCGTTGTGCCTGGCCTCTACGCCGCTGGTGAATGTGCCTGCGTTTCGG
>JBBAMO010000264.1:0-1067 GCA_040402495.1 Rhodoluna sp. | reverse complement strand
CATGGTGGTAATCCACAAGCACACCCACTACTCGGGCCCAGGTAAGCGCGACGACAACGTTGTTGGTTACCCTCTAATGCCTGTTTACGTGGCTAAGGCTGGTGGCTTCTTCTTCATCGTGTTCGGCGTGATCGCACTGGTAGCAGCAACCGTAACCATCAACCCGGTTTGGAACTACGGTGGCTACGACCCATCCCCTGTCTCGGCGGGAACACAGCCTGACTGGTACATCGGATGGCTAGACGGCGCGCTTCGATTGGCTCCTACTCACTTGGAGTTCAACATCGGCGGAAACACCTGGTCCTTGAACATTCTGCTTCCTTTGATTGTTGGCGTGCTGTTCCTCGTAATCGTTGCAGCGTACCCATTCGTTGAAGCTTGGGTAACCGGCGACAAGCGCGAACACCACGTGCTCGACCGTCCTCGCAACGCTCCTACTCGCACCGCAATTGGTGTTGCGGGCATGACCTTCTATGCAGTTCTTTGGGCTGGTGCGGCAACAGACTTGATTGCAACCAACTTCAAGATGTCGCTAAACCAGGTTTTGACCTCGATGCAGATTATGTTGATCGTGCTGCCATTCGTGGCTTACATTGTCACCAAGCGCACCTGCTTGTCGCTGCAGCGTAAGGACCGCGAGATCGTTCTTCACGGTCGTGAAACGGGTCGAATCATTCGCATGCCACACGGTGAGTACATCGAGGTTCACGAGCCTCTAGACGAGTACGAAGCCTGGAAGTTGATTGATTTCAAGGACTACGCGCCGACTCTTGCTCGCCCTAACGCCAAGGGCAAGATCACCATTCGTGCCCGCATTCGCTCTGGTCTATCGAAGTTCTACTTCGAAGACCGCGTGGCTCCGGTAAACGCCCTCGAATTGAAGGCCGCTCAGGACCACAGCAAAGAGCTTCACTAAGAACTAATGAATGAGAATGCCCACCGGAGAGATCTGGTGGGCATTTTTATTGAAAGATGGCGCTTGAATGCTAGTCAGCAACGTGCCAGAAATAGACCTTGGTGGATGCACTGTTCTCAGCCAACACTTCACGCACGGGCCAGTCAAACGC
>JBBAMO010000263.1:0-1102 GCA_040402495.1 Rhodoluna sp. | reverse complement strand
CGACGAAGTCATCCGTGGTTTGTTGTTCAAGAGCCTAGAGACTGCCGCCTTGGGCCAGCAGCCGCAGCATCGTTGGCGGTTACATCCACCGTGATTGGCGCGAGCAAGTTGCCGGAGAGAGTGTCTGATGCAGTGGTTGGTGCCGCGATGACGGTAGGGCTGAGAAGCGCAGTCACCGTTTGCGGGGTGTTAGAGAAGCTGTCTGAAATCTGGTAAGTGGCAGGCGTCACGACCCCCGTGAATCCGCCCAGAGGGGTGAACGTAATCTTGCCTGAAACTACCGCATAGGTTCCTTGGCCTGCTACCAACAAGGATGTTAGAGCACACGAGGTTGTTGTTCCGGCGGCACAGATTTTTAGCGAGCTTGTCGTCCAGGTGTCTGTGGTTGTGGGGGTGTCGTTAGCTAAAACGTCGATCGTCGTCGCCGATCCCGCCTTTATCTTTGGCGAATCAGCGAGCGCAACAGCACGCATTGTGTAGCTGGCTTTGACAAGCACGTCGGCTCCGCCAGCTGTGCCAGTCACCGCCAACGAGTTGAGTGGAGTTTGGATAGCTGTGAAGCTCACCGGGTTCTGTGGGGTCATAATGAATGATCCACCCACGTATCTGAACGGATCAATGTAAACCATGGCAACGTCGCCTGGGCCAACACCATTCACCAATGCAAAGTCTGCAAAGCGAACTTTGTATGTGCCTGCGCTCAAGTAACCAAATGTGTAGTTTCCGCTTGAATCAGTCGTAGCCGTAATGGGCTGCCCGTTTGCGTCATTTAGAACATTGCCAGAGGAGTCCAAGAGCGTTGCGACTACGTTTGCAACCGGCACGACAACCGTGGGGTAAGCGACTGCTTTGTCTCCCTCGGCTACCTGGCCGCGAAGTTGAAACCCACAATCGGCCGCTAGAGCTGGGGCAACGTTGAGATCGCTTGAGGTGCTGTTGTAGTCCTGGCGCACGTTCGCAGCGATGATTCCAACTTCGCCGTCGAGCTTTACATAGTTGAGGTCCCAGGCTTTTGCCTTGGCCTCTAGTGGGTCTAGAGCGTCGCGCTCCATCTCTTCGCGCTGGTGACGGAACTCGGCGTTGTCGTCGAGGGTCACCTTGC
>JBBAMO010000262.1:0-1121 GCA_040402495.1 Rhodoluna sp. | reverse complement strand
GCCCTCTTGGCGTGCGCACGACAAGTCCAATTCGAACCAAGAAAGGTTCCACAACAGCCTCAATGGTGTCTGGCTCTTCACCGATGGCCACAGCCAACGTGGATAGCCCAACAGGCTTGCCGCCAAATTTGTTCACCAAGCAGTCCAGGATGGCTCGATCGATGCGATCTAGGCCAAGTTCGTCTACCTCGTAGAGTTTTAGAGCCTCGTTTGCAAGCTGCTCGGTGATGATGCCATCGCTGTGCACCAACGAGTAGTCGCGCACTCGACGCAAAAGCCTGTTTGCAACTCGCGGGGTGCCTCGGCTGCGCTTGGCAACCTGAGCTAGCGCCTTTGGCTCAATAACGACGTCTAGCTTGGCGGCGGCGCGCTTAATAACTTCGGCGAGCTCTGTATCCTCATAAAAATCAAGGTGAGCAGTGAAGCCGAAGCGATCTCGAAGAGGATTAGGGAGCATTCCGGATCGGGTGGTTGCTCCAATCAGCGTGAATGGTGCCAAGTCGAGCGATATAGAATTCGCGCCTGCACCTTTTCCAACCATGACGTCTACGCGGAAGTCTTCCATCGCCAGATACAACAATTCTTCGGCGGCGCGAGCCATGCGGTGAATCTCGTCAATAAAGAGAATCTCTCCCGGTGCAAGACTGGTCAAGATTGCTGCGAGGTCTCCCCCATGCTGAATAGTTGGTCCACTGGTTAGCCTCAGGGGTTGCCCAGATTCTTCAGCCACAATCATGGCTAGAGTCGTCTTGCCTAGTCCGGGGGGCCCGGCTAAAAGAATGTGGTCGGCGGTTCGGGCCTGCATTTTGGCAGCGTCAATAAGCAACTTGATCTGGCGTCGAACATTTTCTTGTCCAACAAAATCGTTTAGCGTTTTTGGGCGCAGCGCCGATTCGAACGCTAACTCACTCTCAACAGGTTGTGGGTCGGTTACGTCGTCCATCAGGAGCCTGACTTTCCGGTGTTGCTGAGGCTAGCTAGAGCGAACCTAAGGATCTCTTGGGTTGATTGCCCAGCCGAGGCCGTCGATACAACCAATCTTGCCGCTTTCTCGTTGTAGCCCAAGCCAATTAGGGCAGGAACAGGCTTTCGAATTCGGCAACAACTTCTGAAAAGTTGAC
>JBBAMO010000261.1:0-1128 GCA_040402495.1 Rhodoluna sp. | reverse complement strand
GCATCACTGCGGCCGAGGTGATAACTAGCGTTGCCCCAGAAATGGCAAGCGCGGCGCAATGATAGATCCGCAAGCTGTTCTCGCAGATAACGCGGATGCATTCCGAATAGTTTCAGACTTGCTCGACACTGCAGAGTGGGTCTTGCACGCTGCTACGCAAGACATGCCTTGCTTGTCGGAATTGGGACTAAGACCAAAAAAGATTTTCGATACCGAACTCGGGGCAAGAATCGCACATTTGGATCGAGTCGGTTTAGGGTCCGCATGCGAACAACTTCTCGGAATTCGCCTAGCTAAAGAGCACTCGGCTGTGGACTGGTCTACAAGACCTCTGCCACAAACGTGGCTGACTTACGCGGCGCTTGATGTTGATGTCTTGATTGATCTTAGAGACGCAGTCGAGGCCGAACTGATTAAGCAGGAGAAAATCGACTGGGCATTAGCTGAGTTCGATCACCTCCTTAATTTTGAGCCGAAACCGACAAATCCAGATAAGTGGAGATCGCTTTCGGGACTTAGCAGCGTAAAAGATCAAAAACAACTTGCTGTGGCCAGATCTCTCTGGGTCGCTAGAGAGTCTCTTGGTCAGAAACTAGATGTCTCACCAGGGCGTTTGGTTCCGGACGCCTCCCTTGTGGAGGCTGCTAAATCCAACTCGCGCACACGAGCCGAGCTTGCTGCAAATAGAAAGTTTGCCGGTCGAGCGAGTCGAAGCTATTTAGACACCTGGTGGGCAGCAATTCAAGCCGGTCAGGCAAGTAGGGATCTTCCTCCCGTTCGGGTGGCCGCCACAGGCATTCCTAGTCACCGTTCTTGGCCTCAGCGCTACCCAGAAGCGGATGCGCGGCTCAAGGCTGTTCGTGAAGCTCTAACGCAGCTTGCTGAAGTGTTGAACCTACCGTTAGAGAACCTGGTGTCACCTGAGGTTGTTCGCCAGGTTTGTTGGTCTCCCGAGATTGAATCGATTGAAGCCTTAGAGAATCAACTCGCAAGGCACGGTGCGAGAGCTTGGCAGGTAAAACTTATTTCGAAGGTGATTATGGGCGGAATTACTGAAGCGGGCTCTCAGAATCCGCCCGAGAGCGATCCAGAATAGGTTCGTCAAGCGGCTTGGCGTGAGGCACCTTG
>JBBAMO010000260.1:0-1134 GCA_040402495.1 Rhodoluna sp. | reverse complement strand
GGTCGCCGATGTGCATTGCTCCCCAGTTGAGCACAGCCGAAACATTGCGGTCCTGCTCCAGCACGGTCGAATCCGAAAGTTCGCCGTGCACCACCGTTGGGTTGAATCTAAACAGGGCAACGTCTTCGAGCGCTTCCTGCCAACGCTGCAGAAGCACTCCTGGAATCTTTCCGGTTAGCGCAACGGCATCAAGTTCGTTGACTCTTAGTCGGGCAATATCTGCCGCTGAATACTCTGGCAAACCTGCCGACCGAATCAGCTCGGTGTCGAGGTTGTGAATCGCACCGATGGCCGCGCCAATGCTGGCGATGAGTTGAGCGTTAGAAGCCAATCGAGAGATGTCGATTGGGCTGCCGTAAAGGAACTCGAAAACAACTATGCGATTCTTGCTGGAATCGGTCATTTCGCCGATGATCGAGGTTGCCTTGAAAGGTAGTTTTGCGCGCACACTTGGTGTCAACGATTTGAGAACCTGAGTTTCAACATCTAGCTCTAAGGCTCCAGCGTGACCCGCGGGAGTGCGCACCACGTAGTGGTTGCCCGTTGTCGACGTGAGTAGCGCAGAGTCGAAGAGTCCAGTTTGAGAACCGCTGAGTCGCTTGACCTGTGAGAAGTCAAGGCTCGGAACCGCTGCCTTCGCTAACGCGGCTAAAATCAAGGGAGATTTACCCATGAGATTTAGGTTAGAAGTAGATTCCTCAATACCTGAGTATCGCCACGCAAAAACAAAGTGAGCAGCCATGTTTTCAAACCAACGAGCAGAGCTAAATCTGCCATTGGCTAGGGCTGCCGTGGATCGCGACTACCTGTCAAGAGCAAGACCAGAACTGTTCGACGAGCTCTGGGCAGACCCTCGTACACGAGTGCTCGCCATGTCTGAAGGCAGAGTGTTGCTGCACCAGCAGGATGCACACACCTTGGCCGAGCTGAAGTTGCTCGAAGTTGAGCAGGTGCCTTCGGCAAAGTTGCGCGTCTATCTTGGAAAATCCACAATCGCATCCAACTACGAAGAATCGGATACGCCCGTTGTTCTGGCCGTGCTCTCAAAGAACGCGGCCGACAACCTAGAGCCAGATCAACCGAGGTGTCACTCTGGTCTACGCCGTTCGCATCCATGACTAGGTACGACACTTC
>JBBAMO010000259.1:0-1139 GCA_040402495.1 Rhodoluna sp. | reverse complement strand
ACATTTTGTGGCGAGCCATCGTTGAGGCCAAGGTTGCCAACGTAAAGGTTCATGCGATACTACGTTTCGGATAGTCTTCTAGGGATACCCCTATTGGAGGACTGATGTCTTTGCGTTCCGGCTGGAACTTGGCAAAAATTTTGCCAGCAATCTATGCGATTTTTGCCCTTTCGGCAACCTCGAGAGCCCTTTACACGCTTATTCGAAAGTACGACGAAGCACCTTTGGCTTACTGGCTTTCACTCGTGGCCGCACTCACCTACGTTGCAGTGACTTTCTTCCTGTTTTCAGGCCGGAGTGGAGCCGCCAAAACCGCAAAATCGATCATCACGTTTGAGTTGATTGGTGTGCTTGTAGTGGGCTCGCTTTCGATCGCTCTACCCGACCTGTTTCAGCATCCAACCGTGTGGAGCCTGTTTGGCATTGGATACGCGTTCGTGCCACTCGCTTTGCCAATCCTTGGACTTTACTCACTGAGGAATTCAAAGTGATCAGCTGGAATTCGCTTCAAGAAATCCCGGCCGACTTTGCGCCCACAGCCGTAACCATCGGAAAGTTTGATGGCATTCACCTTGGCCACCAGCAGCTCTTGGCAGAACTTATCGATACCGCCGAAGATGCTGCGCTGGCATCCGTGGTGGTTTCGTTCACGGCTCACCCTGACAAGGTCTTGAACCCAGAATCTGCACCGTTACCGCTGATTGGTGCTCGCCAGAAGCAGTACCTGTTGACCGAGGCTGGCGTTGAGGCCACGCTTTCGGTCGAATTCAACGATGCTTTCGCAGCCCTCAGCCCTGAAGAATTCGTGCTTCAGTTCTTGGTGGAGGGTCTTCGCGCTCAGTGGGTTTTGGTCGGCGCAGATTTCCGCTTCGGAAGTGGGGGAGCAGGCGACATTTCGCTGCTTCGTGAACTTGGCGCCAAGCATGGCTTTCGAGTTCGAGAAATCGCACCTGTGATGTTTGACGATCAAGTGGTTTCAACCACACGCATCCGTGCGCTTCTAGACTCCGGAGATGTAACAACTACTGCCAAGCTTTTGGGACGACCGCACACCACGACCGGAATCATTGAACACGGACTAAAAATCGGCTCAACCGTCAAGGCTGCCGAAGTTTTCAGCAACGACACATCGCTAAGCG
>JBBAMO010000258.1:0-1154 GCA_040402495.1 Rhodoluna sp. | reverse complement strand
TTGGAAGGTGTACGAAGCAGCAAACCTCGACTGCTCTGCGATCTTCATGGTGTCGCAGGTGCGCCAGTTTGCCAACGAAGCCAACCCAGAGATTCACCGCAACACCACCGCCCAGGAAATTTGGCGCGACACCGATGGCCAGGTGGCCGCACTCGTGGCCGGCGTGGGCACCGGCGGAACCATCACCGGTATCGGTCAGGTTCTCAAGGAACTCAACCCAGACATCAAGGTGTTCGCTGTTGAGCCAGCAGCTTCGCCGATCTTGAACGGTGGATCGCCAGCCGGTCACCCGATTCAGGGAATCGGTGCAAACTTTGTGCCAGAGATTCTCGACACCACCATCTACGACGAGGTTCTCGACGCAACCGCCGACGACGCCGTCAAGTGGTCGCGTCTGGCTGCATCAAAGGAAGGCATCCTCGGAGGCATCTCTTCTGGTGCAGCACTTTGGGGTGCCAACGAAATTTCGAAGCGCCCTGAGTTTGCCGGCAAGAAGATCGTTGTGATCATTCCTTCGTTCGGCGAGCGCTACCTATCGACCATCCTCTTCAAAGACTTGGTAGACCTCGACAACTAGGTTTCAAGCTAATAACTGGCGCCTCCCGCGGCTAACTCGGGTAGGTGCCAGTTTTCCTTTTAACTGGCTCGTCGCGCTGGTTAGACTTAACCCATCTTGATTAACTTTCGCGAAGACATAAAAGCCGGTCTGGCCAAAGACCCCGCCACTCTTACCGGCGTGGAGTTGTATTTCACCTCACCTGGCTTGCACGCCATCTGGGCCTACCGCGTTTGTCACTGGCTTTGGTTGCGCAAGCGAAGAATCCTTTCGCGCTTCCTCATGAACATCATTCGCTTTTTGACTGGTATTGAGATTCACCCAGGCGCAACCATTGGTCGTCGCTTTGTTATCGACCACGGCATGGGTGTGGTGATCGGCGAAACTGCGGTGCTCGGCGACGACGTTTTGATCTACCACGGAGTCACTTTGGGTGGCAAAGAGTTCACTCGTGAAAAGCGCCACCCGACCATCGGCAACAATGTGATGATTGGCGCCGAGTCGATTGTGCTTGGCAACATCACGGTGGGCAACAACGTGCGAATCGTTACGCTTGACCGTATTAAAGGCGACGCTAACGGCAAGATTCAGCTTCCAG
>JBBAMO010000257.1:0-1186 GCA_040402495.1 Rhodoluna sp. | reverse complement strand
GCTGCCAATGCCGCAACCATGTGGCTAAATCCGCCACGGAGGTCGGGCACTCGGAGCTTCTGGCCAGGCAGCTGAAACCTTCGCGATTTTGAACATCGCTCAGGCCGGCGACCACATCGTCTCTTCTTCGACTGTTTACGGCGGAACCTACAACCTTTTCAAGTACACGCTGCCAAAGCTTGGCATCACCACCACTTTCGTTGAAGACCAGGACGACCTTGAGGCTTGGGCAGCTGCTGTTCAGCCAAACACCAAGGCCTTCTTTGCGGAGACCATCGGAAACCCAAAGGTAAGCATTCTGAACATCGAAGGCGTTGCCGATGTAGCCCACAAGGCTGGAGTTCCCCTGATCGTAGACAACACCGTGGCAACCCCTTACCTTGTTCAGCCGCTAAAGCACGGCGCAGACATCGTTGTGCACTCTGCAACCAAGTTCTTGGCAGGTCACGGCACGGTTGTTGCCGGCGCAATCGTTGACGGCGGAAAGTTCGAGTGGTCGAAGAGCGACAAGTTCCCAGGCCTCACCGAGCCAGACCCTTCGTACCACGGAGTCAACTACACCGCAGCCCTGGGCGACGGTATTGCCTACATCATCAAGGCTCGCGTTCAGTTGCTGCGCGACCTAGGCTCAGCCGTATCTCCAAACAACGCTTGGCAGTTGCTTCAGGGAATCGAAACCCTATCGCTTCGTATCGAGCGTCACGTTGAGAATGCACAGAAGATCGCCGAGTTCTTGGCTTCACACCCAGATGTGCTCAGCGTGAACTACGCGGGCCTCGAAAGCTCACCTTGGTACGCGGCTGGCAAGAAGTACGCACCGAAGGGCGCGGGAGCAATCGTGTCATTCGAGATCAAGGGCGGCGTAGCCGTGGGTTCAAAGTTTGTCGAAAGCCTCGAACTCTTCAGTCACGTGGCTAACATTGGAGATGTGCGCTCGCTGGTTATTCACCCAGCAAGCACTACGCACTCCCAGCTAACCCCAGAGCAGCAGCTCACCACTGGAGTTACGCCGGGCTTGGTTCGCCTTTCGGTTGGACTCGAGTCTCTAGACGACCTCGTAGCCGACCTAAAGGCCGGTTTTGAGGCGGCAAAGAAGTAGTTGGAATTTCAAACCTCTGAGGACAGCGTTCCGTCAGGTTTCATCACGGATGAGCTCTCCCGACAGCTAGTCGGCAGACCTCCCGCG
>JBBAMO010000256.1:0-1197 GCA_040402495.1 Rhodoluna sp. | reverse complement strand
GCTGCCCGTCATGGTGGTGGAGCATTTAGTGGAAAGGACCCATCCAAAGTAGACCGCTCTGCGGCTTATGCGATGCGCTGGGTAGCCAAGAACATCGTCGCAGCTGGTCTTGCTGACCGAGCAGAAGTGCAGGTTGCATACGCAATTGGCAAGGCTCGCCCAGTTGGTTTTTACCTGGAAAGCTTCGGAACCAACAAAATCGAAGAATCTAAGATTGCCAAAGCGGTCTTAGAGGTATTCGATCTCAGACCGAGTGCAATTATTCGCGAACTAGACCTATTGCGTCCTATTTACGCCAAGACAGCCGCCTACGGGCACTTTGGTCGCGAAGATGAGGGTTTCACTTGGGAAGAATCAAATAAGGTCGCCGACCTCCTGCGAGCAACCGGTCAATAGCCAGCATGGCGACATACGCAAAAGTCGCTTTCGAGTCTCCACTTCCACAGTTGGATAGGCTCTTCGACTACTCGGTACCAGAGAGCATTCGCGAAGACATCCGTGTTGGTCAGCGAGTAAAGGCGCCATTTGGAAGAGCGGAAAAACTTATAGTTGGGTTTGTCGTAGAACTCTCCGACTCGATCGAATACTTGGGTGAAGTCAGCGAGTTGAATTGCATTCTTTCGCCTCACATTGTTTTGCCAGAGAACCTCTACAGGCTTATTCGTTCGGTTGCAGATCGCCAGGCAGTTACTTTTGGCGATGTGGCTAAAGCTGCAATCCCAAACTTCATGGTTCGATCTTCGAAGATTGTCGCCGAGCAGGCAGCCCCAAACGCGACACACAAAACAGACAGTGATGCAGTCGCTCCGTCGCTAACTGCAGCCTTGTGCGAGCCAACGATGCGTTCCGCGGTTTACGGGGACATTGAAATGTTTGGCTCTGCTTGGATGCTAGACGCTGTTGATTGCGCATTAGATCAGATTGCTGCAGGGGATAGCACCATCATTTGCGTGCCTGATTTTCGAGACGTGCAACGGCTATCAAAGTTTTTTGACGATTTGGAACTAGGGGCATTGCTCACGGTAGTCACATCGGATCAATCAAACTCCGCACGCTACCGAAATCACATTGCTGTCTCATCTCCCGGGCCACACATCGTTTTAGGAACGAGGAGTGCGCTTTTCACACCTTTAGTGAACGTCGGGCCTTCACCGTGGTTGGAATCGCGTTTTTTGCAGTTATTCGAGAGGGCGTTGA
>JBBAMO010000255.1:0-1199 GCA_040402495.1 Rhodoluna sp. | reverse complement strand
CAGGTGCTCGGTGCGGTGGCGAAATTGACCAAGCAAGTGAACGCTCCCAGCATCCTCCAAGAAGCGGCCGGTGCGGACTCAGCTCCGGGCAGTGTAAGTGGTGACAGTTTGTCGTCCGATACCACGGTCCCGGTGTATTCTGGCGCCTTGCACTCTGTGTAGGAGAGACTGACCGTAACCTCGAGAACGATCCTAAGCTTCGCCATCTTTCTCACCAGTGGAATCAGGTTTTTGCAGAGGCTTTCCGCTCAGGTTCTAAGACTGTGAAACCGACAGACCGCCACGACGCCAACGTGCTATCGTGCGTCGCACGCGCCATCCTCCTTCTGCAGTCTCGCGCCAAGTTGTCTGCTGAGGAGCGTGATTACATCGAGGAGACAATTGAGATCATTTTGGCGGAATTTGAAGAGCTTCAGGTTCGCATTCAGTTTCGTGAAGATCCTGACGTGGCAAAGAAGATTTCTGACAGTTTGAAGGCTACTGCGGCGAGCCGTCGGACTCGTGTTGGTCATATCACCGGCATTCCAGCAGCTTCGTCGGATCTCACGTCGCTCGTTTGTCGTGTCCAAGAGAAGCTCGCTGAGGAAGCTATTCGCAGCATCCATACCAAATCGTCTGCAAAAGCAACTAAGACGGATCAGGACTCGGATTTCGCAGCGGATCGCAAGAAGCTGGCTCAGGAGGCGAATGACCACAAGCGTGAGGCCAACCGTCTCAGGCAACTTTGTGCCAAACATAAGATCGACACCGCTACTCGGAAGCAGAGAGATGAGCAACAGCGTGAGCAGCGCGTCTCCAAGGACAAATCTGCCAAGAAGTCCACAGCTGCTTCAACTGCCCAGCCCGCTGCCGACGCGGCAGCCGGCGCCGATGCTTAGTTTTCCACATGCCTTCGCGCATGCGGTCGCGACACCATCGCGTTCCGGTTCACCCGGTGCGCGAGTGGTTTCCCGGCAGAGGCTCAGCATTTGTGGCACCGAGCGTCAGGATATTTTACAGCACGAGAATTCGTGCGAATCTTTTGTGGTGGAAGCAAGAAAAGGCTCCTCGTCAGGTACTTTCTTACCTCCGATGGAACACGTCTGACACCTTTGGCCGACTGGCACAGGATGTCCTTGACAGACCTCGCAATCTCTTGGCATCTCCGGTGGGGGACCTTGATCCAGCCGGTGGCTGATGCCGTTGAAATCTCCACACCC
>JBBAMO010000254.1:0-1204 GCA_040402495.1 Rhodoluna sp. | reverse complement strand
TGGTTGCGTTCAACCTACTTCGAGACCAAGCGCTACAACCTAGCCAAGGTTGGTCGTCACAAGCTAAACCGCAAGCTCGGTCTAGCCGTAGACGGCGCTGCCACCACGCTGACTGTCGAAGACATCGTTGCAACTTTGAAGTACCTGTTGCTATTCGACCAGAGCATCGCCAACGCAAACGCCGTGTCTACCGGAGCTCGCCTAGAGTTCTCGCTAAACATGGGTGGCAAGAAGTCGAAGGTTCACGTTTCTTCTGACGACATCGACGACTTCTCAAACCGCCGCATTCGCTCGGTTGGTGAATTGATTCAGAACCAGGTTCGCATCGGTCTAAGCCGTATGGAGCGCGTTGTTCGCGAGCGTATGTCTACCCAAGACATCGAAGCGATCACCCCTCAGACCCTGATCAACCTGCGCCCAGTTGTGTCGGCTATCAAGGAGTTCTTCGGTGCTTCTCAGCTGTCGCAGTTTATGGACCAGAACAACCCACTTGCCGGCCTTGCACACAAGCGTCGCCTTTCGGCCCTAGGGCCTGGCGGTATCGCTCGTGAGCGCGCCCAGATGGAAGTTCGAGACGTTCACCCTTCTCACTACGGTCGTATGTGTCCGGTAGAAACCCCTGAAGGTCCGAACATCGGTCTTATCGGTTCGCTAACCGCCTACGCACGCATCAACACGTTCGGCTTTATCGAGACCCCTTACAACAAGGTTGTAAACGGCAAGATCTCGGGCAAGATCGAATACCTCGATGCTGCTGCCGAAGCCGGCCGCGTCATCGGTGGTGCAGATGTGCCACTAAACGCCGACAAGACTTTCAAGAACAAGAAGGTATTCGCACGCTACAACGGCGACGTTGTAGAAGTAGACGCCGAAATCGTTGAGTACATCGACATTTCGCCACGTCAGCTTGCATCGGTAAGCACCTCGCTTATTCCATTCCTCGAGCACGACGACTCGTCGCGTGCACTGATGGGTGCCAACATGCAGCGCCAGGCAGTTCCCCTGCTAAAGAGCGACTCACCATTTGTTGGTACCGGTATGGAGCGCGTAGCTGCAATCGACTCAGGCGCTGTTGTTGTCAACGAGACCGCTGGTGTTGTAGAAGAAGTTTCTGCAGACCAGATCGTCATCGCACAAGACAAGGGCGGCCGGCAAGAATGCGGTCGCTTTTACCGAGCACCTTGCCTCGGCTGACAACATTGCC
>JBBAMO010000253.1:0-1205 GCA_040402495.1 Rhodoluna sp. | reverse complement strand
GAGTCTGTTGCGCCAAAGGACGTTGGGTCTTGGGTGAGCTTTTCTGGCAAAAAGAAAGTGTTCACTTTTACCCTGAAGCCGCGTGGCTTCATGACGGTTCCCTTCGATGTTGCAACCCCAGTAGACGCAACTCCGGGCGATCACGTGGGCGCGATTGTGGCCTCTGCAGTCACCAAGGGCGCGAGCCTCAACATTGTTCGACGAGTTGCAGTTCGCCTGTACGCAAGGCTCTCGGGTCAGCTTAAGGCGCGCTTAGAACTTGCTAACGTGTCTTCAAAAACGTACGTCAATCCTTTCAACCCGTTCGCTTCAAACCAGGTGGTCACCTACGAAATCACCAATATTGGAAACGTCGAACTTGCTGCAGATGTTGCTGTAAAAACCGATGGGCCTTTTGGGCTATTCGGCGGATCCCCTGAAACCTTGCGGATCACCAATTTGCTACCGGGAAGCAGCAGACACATATCTCAGGTAGTGCCTGGAGCAGGGCAACTTATCGTCTCTTCAACCAGCATTGTCTACACAGGTCTCCTTACCTCGAACACAGTCTCGGCGCAACAGCCTAGAGGTCGTGTCGATCTAACCTCATACGATCTGCCAACAGGTTGGCTTGTCTGGATTGCCGCACTTGGTGCGATTCTCCTTGCTTGGCGCTTCATCGGGCGATTGAGTTCTCGTTCAAAGTCAAGAGGTGAGCCACTTGAAAAGGCTGACTAGCCTCCTGCTGTTGTGCCTGGCATTTCTTGCCTTTGCAACACCTTCGACTGCAAGCGCCGAAGACGAAATAGGTGTAACGGTTGATGTTCTCAGCACCGCAGGCGCCCCGCAGGTTAAAGCAAACTTTTACGTTCCCTACGGAAAGAAATCCGATGCGGCAAAAATCAGTTTCTCGCTAGCTGGGTTTGAACCAAATAGAGATGTGTTCTTCACCGTTACACCTCTTGTTGATGCCTTTGCCCGCGAGAAGTCTGACGACCAAGGACTACTCAAGACGAAGTTGGAATTGCCCTACGGTCTAGAACCTGGTCGACACGAGATTGTGGCCAGCACCACTTACTCAACCGATGAAATACCCGCGTCTTACACAATCGGTGAGATTTTTGTGAGTGACTTTGGTTTGCTCACCATGGCTGATGGCAGCTATCCAAAGGAGCAAAGCCAATCAGGATGTTAGCTGCAAACAGCGGCTGAACCTCGAGAAACTC
>JBBAMO010000252.1:0-1209 GCA_040402495.1 Rhodoluna sp. | reverse complement strand
AAAAACCGCGAAGACTGATTTGTGGACGGGTCAGCCGATACGCCGGGTTCTGTTCGCCGTTGGCCTCGAGGATGTTGTCTAGCTCGGCAACCTGATCTGCGGTGCGCGGGTAACCGTCGAGCAAGAAGCCGCCGGCGGCATCGTCGTGGGTTAGGCGGTCGCGAACCAAATCGTTGGTGACTGCATCTGGAACATACTCGCCGCGGTCCATAAACGACTTGGCAAGCTTTCCGAGGTCGGTTTCATTCTTCACGTTGAAGCGAAAGATGTCTCCGGTAGAGATCGCAGGAATGTTAAACGCTGTCGCAAGACGCGCGGCCTGGGTTCCCTTGCCAGCCCCAGGCGGACCGATCAAGAGGAACCGGCTCACTTCAGAAGGCCTTCGTAGTTGCGCTGCTCTAGCTGCGCGTTGATCTGCTTGACGGTTTCAAGACCAACACCAACGATGATGAGGATCGAGGTTCCACCGAACGGGAAGTTCTGGTTTGCGCCAATGAGAGTAAGTGCAACCAGTGGCAGCAGCGCGATTAGACCCAGGTAGATTGCGCCCGGGAAGGTGACGCGGCTCAACACATACTCGAGGTACTCGGTGGTTGGGCGACCGGCACGGATGCCAGGGATGAAGCCACCGTACTGCTTCATGTTGTCGCTAACCTCTTCTGGGTTGAAGGTGATAGCCACGTAGAAGTAGGTGAAGCCAACGATTAGAAGGAAGTACAGGGCCATGTAAAACGGGTGGTCGCCCTTGGTGAGATAGTTGGAAACCCAAGTAACCCAATCGGCAACCTGACCGGTGTTCTTGTCTGGCTGGTTGAACTGAGCAATCAAAGCTGGCAGGTACAAGAGTGACGATGCAAAGATAACTGGCACAACGCCGGCCATGTTCACCTTGATAGGAATGAAGGTGCTCTGACCACCGTAGGTGCGACGACCAACCATGCGCTTTGCATACTGAACCGGGATGCGGCGCTGTGACTGCTCGACCAAGATAACTAGACCTACGATTACCGAACCCAAAAGGATTACAGCGGCTAGGTACTCCAAGCCCTTGTTCTCCTTGATGGCGATCAGCGATGCTGGGAACTTGGCAGCGATAGAGGTGAAGATAAGCAACGACATTCCGTTGCCGATTCCCTTATCGGTGATGAGCTCACCCATCCACATGATGAGGCCGGTTTTGGTTTGCCATCTTCGCTGGCATAACCGTTG
>JBBAMO010000251.1:0-1212 GCA_040402495.1 Rhodoluna sp. | reverse complement strand
CGTCGCCATGCTTGCGTCGCGCGTGATCGTGCTAGAAGATGGACGACTGCTTGAGGAGGGCAGCCCGGAGAAGGTTTTCGCGTTTGGGGCAAAACTGGCAAGTCAAACCTCAATGGCTCTGGCAACCAAGGGTTTGATTAGTGTGAATCAGGTTCAAGCATCATGACACTAAACAAAATTCTTGCCTCGGCAACACTCGCAGCCGCCGCTCTGACCAGCTTGGTGATGTTTTGCTGGCCCCTATTCGTGGCCGCGCAGTCAACCGACGAGGCTCTACTAGCGCAATCTGTATTTATAGGCCTGATGCCAGCGATCTTGGTTGTGGTGCTGGTCGAAGTGTCGAGCGGTGGCTTAGGCAGCAAACAACTTGCAGTGCTAGGTGTGCTCATTGCACTAAATGCAGTGGTGAGAGTGTTGAGTGCCGGAACAGCTGGCATCGAAACGGCATTCTTCTTGATCATCATCGGCGCCTATGTATTTGGAGCAGGCTTCGGATTCATTCTCGGCTCTAGTTCTCTCTTAGTTAGCGCGCTATTGGTGGGGGGAATTGGGCCTTGGCTTCCCTTTCAGATGATGGGGGCTGGCTTGATTGGGTTAGGTGCTGGTTTGCTGCCGAAAGTGTCGAGACGTTGGATGCAGGTTGCTATCCTGATTTGCTTCGCCGTCCTGGCATCGTATGTGTATGGCTCGCTGATGACCATGTGGAATTGGCCGTTCTTGGCTGGAAACGAAGGCTCGCTTGCATATGTCGCAGGTGCGCCAATCTTGGAGAACCTAACGAGGTTCTTGCAGTATGAACTGATAACTGGTGGCTTGATTTGGGATACAGGACGCGCAGTGACTACCGCCATTTTGATTGCTTTAACAGGACCGGCCCTGCTGGCAACCCTGAGAAGAGCCGCCGGCAGAGCCGGAATTGTTGAGGCTAAGTTTTAGCTAAATGCGATCACGATTGCATCTGCGGTTGCAAGAACGATAAGCCCGATGTTCATCTTCCAGGTGTATTTGATTTCCTTGCGAACGATGTGAAGAATCAAGGCAACGACCATAGTTAGCGCCAGGCCTGCAGCGGCTGCAACTCCGAGACCGGTAGCCCAGGTCCACTGAAGAAGGAATCCGGCGGTTGGGCCAGCCAAAACACCAATCGCACCAAGTAGCTCAAGGGCGGTGGAACAAACTTCAGGCAGGTTTTTCAATGCTGGGGGGAAGAGT
>JBBAMO010000250.1:0-1223 GCA_040402495.1 Rhodoluna sp. | reverse complement strand
ATTTATCGCTTTCGCAAGTGGTTCGGGGGGGCTTAAAGAGCGGCACCCTCTGAATCTGCGTTTACCGGATAAGTATATCCGAGCAAACCAGTAACAGAGGGCGCCTTACCCTGATGCCCGCGAGGGGTTGGGGCAACAGGGGTTCGTTTTACTTCGCTTTTGCGACGAGATCCGAAGATTCATCGGGCGAAGCCAAATCCTGCACTTCCAAATCTACACCAGCGTCCTCTGAAACCAATACTGTTCGCGTGAACGAACTTGTGCCCCAAAAAAGGTCGTGGCCGAGGTGGTCGGCTTCAATTTCTACCGATGTTCCAGCACGTTCGCCGTTGTCCCAGTCGCGAACTCGAAGCTTGCCGGTTGCCACGATTCGCTCGCCCTTGGAGATCGAGGTTGAAGCGTTGATTGCCAACTGCCTAAAGACAGTCACGGTAAACCAGTTGGTTTCGCCATCTACCCACTTGTTTTGCTCGCGATCGAACTTGCGGTGCGAGCTGGCAAGACGAAACGATGTGATGGGCAAGCCATCCTGGGTGATCAAGTGTCTTGGTGTGGTTGCCACCAGTCCAGCCACGGTGATGTTTTCTGACATGTAGTGCCTTTCGGTTGCGGACGCTCAACAACCCGTGGCAGTACTTTTGCACGATGCCGCGCCTATTGGGCAGACATGCTCGAAACTGTGGAAAACCTACTTGAGATGCTCAGAGAATGCGGCGCGCGCCTTGGCCATTTTCGGCGAAACAACTGCGTTGCAATAACCCTGGTTTGGGTTTTTAGCGAAGAAGTCTTGGTGGTACTCCTCGCCCATCCAAAAATCGGTGGCAGGCACTACCTCGGTAACAATGCGATCGCCCCAAACCAACTTGGCACGCTCGATGGCGGCATCAAACAAAGCCTTTTGACCAGCATCCTCGTAAAACATCGCCGAGCGATACTGCGTGCCGATGTCGTTGCCTTGGCGGTTGAGCTGACGTGGATCGTGAATGGTGAAGAAAATATCCAGGATGGTCTCTGCCGAAATTACAGTCTCATCGAAGTGAACGCGAGCTACTTCGGCGTGCCCCGTGTTGCCGTTGCAAACCGCCTCGTACGAGGGGTTGGCACTTGGGCCACCCATGTAGCCCACCTCTACGTCAGCTACTCCCTTGAAGAGCATGTAAGAACTGTCTAGAATTGCATTACCGAAGCAAGCGCTTTCTAACCGCGGCTAAAGTTGCCCACAA
>JBBAMO010000249.1:0-1224 GCA_040402495.1 Rhodoluna sp. | reverse complement strand
CTGCTCGGGCGATGCGCAAACCACAGAAACCTGCCCAGCCCTCAAAAACGCAGCGAATGGTGCCGGGTTTTGCTCGCGAAGCCTCAAGAAAGTCATCAACGGATCGACACTGGTTTCAACCGAGATTTCATTGGTTAGGCAAAGTTGATAAACGTCGCCAGCCTTAATGAACTGCTGAGCTTGGCGAATCAATTCAAGGTAGTCGACGGGTTTATGCCTCAAACTCGGAGCCCAAACTTCGCCACCTGAATGCAAATCTCGATACTGCGCCTGTTGTCCGCCGACCAGCGCAAATCTCAAAAGCGCCGCCGATGTCCAGTGTTCAAAATCGTTTTCCGTCGCAAAGGCTCCAACAAACCAAACGCTGCGGTGTTCGTGGTCGAAGACCATGGCACGATCAACGCTCAGCATCACGCTGTGCTCTGGTTCAAATCCAATCGCTCCCACGAGTCCCGGCCTAAAACTAAAAGGCAAGTCCAAACGGTTTTCAACCCGCAACAACTCCAACGATGCCTGCAGCGCCGCTGCATCGGTGTGTTCAAGGGTTTGCTTCGCGCCACCGATCACCGAGAACTTTTCGGTTGGGTGATACTCGCGGTCTAGCCAAAATGCATGTGGTTCGGAGCCAAACAACAAGACAAAAGCGTCAGAAGGGTGAATCCAGGATTCAAGCGATTTAGCGAACAAGCGCATGCTTTTCTCCCGTCTGGTGTGAGCGTAAATATCTTGGTTCAACTGCTTATAGATTAGGTGTCAACGACCACTATTTCTCGGCGAGGTGAACGATGTCAGGCGAAAGTCTCTTTTTCTGCTTTCGCGATGGCGCATTGGTGGCAGCCGACGAAATCACCTGCAACGATGCCCGCCTCGCCGTGGCCGACTCATGGCTGGTCGACGATGGTCGCGTGCGCAACTTAGATGCTCACTTCGCTCGCTTTGGATCTTCCATCGCCGCGGTAGCTGCCGATCACGATTCACTCTTGGACGATTTCTTCGTTGCGGTCAAGGCAGCACTACCGAGAGTTGGCCGATGGTTTCCAAGAATCGAATTCCACGAGAACGCTGGCAGCCAACACCACCTTCATCTCAGGCTTCGCCAAGCACCTGAACTTCAGGAAACCGCCACACTCTGGACGCTCGACGAGGTAGACCCTCGTGAGTCGCCGCTCATCAAAGGTCCAGACCTAAGCCTCGGCCAGCAACTTCGACGCCGCGCCAATCTTC
>JBBAMO010000248.1:0-1240 GCA_040402495.1 Rhodoluna sp. | reverse complement strand
TCCGTCAAACCTTACGCTTGCCACGCTCGCTTTACTTACCTTGTTTGGGTTCAGCCTAAATATATTCCGGTAAACGGTAATGAAATCGAAGGAGCTGTCTTGTCAGCATTCCAGTGGTCCGAACTTGACTCAAAGGCAGTAGACACCGCACGTGTTCTTGCGGCAGACGCAGTGGAGAAGGTGGGAAACGGCCACCCAGGCACAGCCATCAGCCTTGCCCCAGTGGCTTACCTGCTTTTCAACAAGGTAATGCGCCACGACCCTAAAGACGACCGCTGGCTAGGCCGCGACCGCTTTATTCTTTCGGTTGGACACTCATCTCTAACCATCTATAACCAGCTTTACCTGCACGGATACGGCCTAGAGCTCGACGACCTAAAGGCACTGCGCACCTGGGGTTCTGCAACTCCAGGTCACCCAGAGTACGGCCACACCAAGGGTGTCGAAATCACCACCGGTCCACTTGGTCAGGGCCTAGCATCTGCTACTGGTTTTGCATACGCATCACGCTTTGAGCGCGGTTTGTTCGATCCAAACGCTCCAACCGGCACCAGCCCATTCGACCACTTCGTTTACGTGATCGCAGGCGATGGCGACATGCAGGAAGGCGTTACCGCCGAGGCAGCATCGTTGGCCGGCCACCAGAAGCTCGGCAACCTGGTTGTGATTTACGACAGCAACCAGATCTCTATCGAAGACGACACCAACATTGCCTTTACCGAAGACCTAAGCAAGCGCTACGAGGCTTACGGCTGGCACACGCAGGTTGTCGACTGGAAGAAGACCGGCAACTACCACGAAGACATCGAAGAGCTTTACAACGCAATCGAAAAGGCAAAGTCGGTTACCGACAAGCCATCGTTGATCACTCTTCGCACCATCATCGGTTGGCCTTCACCAAAGAAGCAGAACACCGGAAAGATTCACGGCTCTGCTCTTGGCGCCGAAGAACTTGCCGGCCTAAAGACCGCTCTTGGCTTCGATCCAGAAAAGACCTTCGACGTAGCTCCAGAGGTTATCGCCCACACTCGCGGATACCAGGCTTACGCCGACCAGGTTCGCACCGGTTGGGAGGCTCAGTTTGACGCATGGGCTTCTGAGAACGCCGACAAGAAAGACCTTCTCGACCGAGTGCAGCGTGGCGAAACCCCAGCCGAACTTGAGTCTGCTTTGCCAGTATTCGAAGGTCGTCCAAGATGCCTCCAAGGGCAGCGCCAAGACCAGCCACGATGTTTGCGGC
>JBBAMO010000247.1:0-1241 GCA_040402495.1 Rhodoluna sp. | reverse complement strand
AAGGCCATCGGTGTGCACACGAACCAGAGCAGAAAGCGTGTGACCGTAGTCGTCGGCACCCAACACGAACTGCTGCCCGGAGACACCTTCGATGATTCGCCCGTCGCGACGCCACTGAACAACACCGGTTGTTCCGACAGCGCCAACCACGGTTGCTTCGAGAACCGAAGAGCCGAACTTGGCAGATGGAGCGATGGTGATTTCTTTTACAGCTGGTGCGACTGCAGGCAATAGCGCGATGTTGCCAGTGGCCGAAACAAACTGGGATGCAGCGGTGGCAGTCGAGCCTTCGTAAAGTTTGACCTGAGCGATGTGCGCAGCTGTGGACTTAGCGCAACCAAAGGCTTCAGAGTTAGCTCCCCAGCCCAGGTTCCAAGATTCACCCTTTGCCGACTTAGAGTCTGCGCCACCAAGATCGGCACAGAACTTGCCGTCGACAAAAAGCGCCCCATTCAGGCCAGTGGCCTTGGTGGTTACTTGGGTAGCGCCGTTCCAGGCGATTGAAGATTTGGTGGCAGCCAGAGAGGGTGCTGTGCCGGCATCAGCGGCTGCACTTGCGGGGGAAGTTTGCAAAAGTTGCGCGACCAAAGCGGTGGTCACCGCAAATGCGGTCCACCTGCCCAAGTTGCGCAACGTAAGCATTGAAATCCCCTCGAAAACTGCTTGACTTTATACTAATGCGTTTTTACGGACAAAAACAGGGAAAAGTCAAGAAAACATTGATATCGAGAAGGTTTTTTCGCGCAGGAATATTGGCGGTTTTCGGACTTGATTTGCTACCCTGTTGGCATGACTAATCACGCAAAGAAAAACACCATGGCGGAGGCGACTTTTGGACGCTCGGCCATGATGATGCGTGGCGTTATGTGTATGCGAATGTGCGCGTAACCTAACCCGTTACACCCTTCGCCCCCTCGCTCGAAAGAGCTCCTCGCAAAGATGCGATTCACGACAATCGCAGCAGTCACGCATAACAAATTTAGGATCAGTAAATGTCAGAAAAACCAGTAAATAACGAGGATGTAGCCCCAACCGAAGCGCGAGGTTTTGCGCTGTACGTGGGCATCGACGAACACACCGCATCGGCAGCCGGAACTAGCCTTACGCAGATTGTGGCGGCACTTCGAGCAACGCTCAACGATCATGTGGCAGGTAGCTCCAATGAGACTTTCGCAGCAGTGGCACTTGCGCCCGATGTTGGCTGACCTGCTCGAAACTTTTGAATGTCGGCTATTTGCCGC
>JBBAMO010000246.1:0-1244 GCA_040402495.1 Rhodoluna sp. | reverse complement strand
AACAACGGTGGTGGATCACTTTTCATAAACGCGATCGTTGTCGCTGGTGGTGGCGTGCTCGGCAACCCAGTCTTGACCGCCCATAAAGTTTTTGTCGTCTCCAACTACAACGCGACCAATGCCAAACTGGCGAATGAGTCCGCTGCAGTACCAGCAAGGGGAGAGGCTGGTGGCAAGGGTTACCTTGCGATAAGAACGCTGGCGACCTGCGTTTCTAAAGGCGCTGGTCTCGCCGTGCATCGATGCATCGCCGTCTTGAACGCGGCGGTTGTGCCCACTGCCTAGCAGTCGACCTTCTTCGTCGAAAAGTGCAGCCCCAATCGGGATGCCACCTTCGGCTAAACCGAGATGAGCCTCGGCAATGGCAACCTGGAGTTTGTCTTCGTCTGTTGCAAAGATCTGTCCAACTTGAAATTCCATTGCCGAGGCTCCTCGATTTAGGGGTTAGTTATTACTTGCTGTTCTTGTCTACTCGAGAGAAAACAACGAACAGGAGGGCTGCCAAGACGAATCCAACCAATGCGGTTAGGTCGCCGACACCCCAGGCGTTTGCCAAAGGTCCGGTGTAAAGAACCTGAGCAGCAAAGCCCCAGATCGAGAACACGGTTGCGATTACGAATGCAGCTGCACCAGCCCAAGAGTTCTTAGGTGCGAGTGCTCGCTCACCGGCGTTCTTGCCCTTAGACAAAATGCGCTCGGTGAGAACGACTGCGATCCATGGGGCCACCCAGTAGGACACAACCAACAGGAAGGCGTCTAGCTGGTGAGCTACGTCTCCGTTGATTACACCTAGGTAAGAGATCAAGCCACCGACAAGACCCGCCAGAGCAACCATGATGGCTCGACGTGACTTGAAGCCCAACTTGAATCCCATCGCAAGGAACGACATTGCACCTGAGTAAACATTCAGGATGTTAGCCGAAACCGAACCGATAACAATCGCCAGAAGAACGATCGCACCGAAGGTTGGGTCGAACTTGCCAGTGAATGCTGCGGTTGGGTTTGCGATACCCCAGAAGTCACCAGGGTTTCCTGCTAGAACGTTGAATGCAAGAACACCAACGGTCATGATCAGGGTGGTGCTTAGGAAGTTACCTAGACCAGCAGCCCAGCCAAGCGCACGCTTGCTGGTGTTTGCAGGTAGGTAGCGGGTGTAGTCAGAGGCGAACGCAGTCCAACCGGCGGTGTAGCCAAAGAGGCTGCCGCGGTGGCATCGCAGATTGAAGACAAGCTAAAACAGGGCA
>JBBAMO010000245.1:0-1265 GCA_040402495.1 Rhodoluna sp. | reverse complement strand
AACAAGACCGTTGTGCCTGGCCTCTACGCCGCTGGTGAATGTGCCTGCGTTTCGGTGCACGGTGCAAACCGCCTTGGCACCAACTCGCTTCTAGACATCAACGTTTTCGGCAAGCGCGCCGGCATCTATGCGGTTGAATACGCAAAGACCGCCAAGCACGTGCCGGTACCTAAGAACGCAGCCGACGATGTTGTTGCCATGATCGACAAGGTTCGCAACTCGAAGGGCACCGAAAAGGTTGCCGTGCTTCGCAAAGAGTTGCAAGACACCATGGACATGAACGCCCAGGTTTACCGCACCGAAGATTCACTCAACGAGGCTCTCGACAAGATTGCCGAATTGCGCGTGCGCTACGAAAACATCTCGGTGCAAGACAAGGGAACGCGCTTCAACACCGACCTTCTTGAGGCAATCGAACTTGGCTTCTTGCTAGACCTCGCCGAGGTTTTGGCATTCACCGCTCGCGAGCGTCGTGAGAGCCGCGGTGGTCACTTTAGAGAAGACTTCGAAACTCGCAACGATGAGAAGTTCATGGTGCACTCGATGGCTTACCTAACCGACAAGAAGGCTAAGAAGCCAGCTGACAACATCAAACTCGACTGGAAGCCAGTTACCATCACCAACTACCAGCCGATGGAGCGTAAGTACTAATGTCTGCTGAAACCAAAAAGATCGGTGAAATTCCGAGCTACAAGGTCACCTTGTTTGTGCGCCGTTTCAACCCAGAAGACGGCCTTGAGTCACGCTGGGAAGACTTTGACGTTGAGGTGTTTGGCACCGACCGCGTGCTAGACGCACTGCACAAGATCAAGTGGGAGCAAGACGGTTCGCTTACCTTCCGTCGTTCTTGCGCCCACGGTGTTTGTGGCTCGGATGCGATGCGCATCAATGGTCGCAACCGCCTGGCTTGCAAGACCCTGATTAAAGACCTCGACATGTCGCAGCCAATCTACGTTGAGCCAATCAAGGGCTTGGCTGTAGAAAAAGACCTCGTGGTCGACATGAACCCGTTCTACCAGGCCTACCGCGACATCAAGCCGTTCCTAATCGCCGGCGACAAGCCAGAAAAGGAGCGCCTGCAGTCAGCCGAGCAGCGCGCACGCTTTGACGACACCACCAAGTGCATCCTCTGCGCCGCCTGCACCACCTCGTGCCCAGTGTTCTGGACCGACGGTCAGTACTTTGGCCCAGCTGCCATTGTCAACGCCCACCGCTTCATCTTCGACTCACGCGACGAAGCAGCCGAGGTTCGCCTAGACATCCTT
>JBBAMO010000244.1:0-1273 GCA_040402495.1 Rhodoluna sp. | reverse complement strand
CGAGTCTTTTTGACGCAGCGAACCAGATGCCGAGTTGCGCGGGTTTGCAAACGGCCAGCGTAAGGAAGTAGTGCCATCTCGCGTGCATTCTTAACTGCACGTGCGATTAGGCGCTGTTCCTGTACTGAAACACCAGTGATACGACGGGCGCGGATCTTGCCGCGGTCCGAGATGAACTTCTTGAGGGTAGCGATGTCTTTGTAATCGATAACGCCGACCTTGATTGCCTTGACCGGACCAAGCTTGTCTAGCTTGCCCTTGCGCATTGGCTTTTTACCAGCGCGGTCGCTGTTGACTTTTGCAGCCATGATTTTCTCCTAAAACCTTGAACTCTAGAACGGGGTGTCGTCGCCGGCAGGGGTGCCTGGGTTTGCCCAAGCATCTCCACCCTTAGCTACAGCGGCTGGTGCGTCGTTCCAAGGGGTCTCGGCACCGGCGCGGTCACCACCTTCGCGGGCGCGACGGGTAATAGCGGCGGTTGCGTAGCGAAGCGAAGCACCGATTTCGTCGATTTCCAACTCGAGCGATGCACGAGCTTCACCGGCTGCCGACTGGTAGGCCGATGGGGCCTTCAGACGACCGGTAACAACGACGCGGGTTCCCTTGGTTAGCGACTGCGATATGTTCTCTGCAAGTTCACGCCAACCAGTGCAGCGAACCCACACGGTTTCGCCATCTTCCCAAGCGTTGGTCTGACGGTTGAAGGTACGAGGGGTTGAACCCACGCGCACCGATACAACCGCTACTCCACCTTGGGTGTAGCGCAGTTCAGGATCATCGGCAAGGTTGCCAACAATCGTGACGTTCAATTCGCCGGCCATTGCGACTACTCAGCCTTCTTGGCAGCTGGCTTCTTTGCAGGAGCCTTTGCAGCGGCAGGAGCCTTGGCGGCAGCCTTAGGAGCAGCCTTTGCTGGCTTCTCTTCAGCAACTTCGGCAGCCTTTGGAGCGGCCTTAGGAGCAGCCTTTACTGGCTTCTCTTCAGCAACTTCAGCGGCCTTCTCGGCAGGCGAAACTTCTGGAACTTCAACTGGGTTGATGTTCACAACAGCTTCGTCGGCGCGCAAAACCTTGGTGCGCATGACGGCTTCAGAAAGACGAAGCTGACGGTCGAGCTCAACTACAAGAGCTGAAGTGCTCTTGAGGTTGACCACGGCGTAAATGCCTTCGGTCTTCTTGTTGATTTCGTATGACAAGCGACGACGGCCCCAAATGTCGACCCTGGGAATCATCATCGTGGCGCAGGTTGGTGTTGCCTTCGTTGGCCACAACCT
>JBBAMO010000243.1:0-1283 GCA_040402495.1 Rhodoluna sp. | reverse complement strand
GAGGCTCGAGCGTCGAACCAGTGAGGTGACCGGGTGCATTCCCATAGCCAGAATCGAGGTGTCGATCTGCGACTTGCCCGAGCCATCAAGGTTGATGGTTAGCTCGATGCTCGACTCAGAAGTCTCGCGCTTGAGAGTTGCTGACCTGCTCATGGAATTGCCTTTCGCCAAAAAGCGTCGTTGGGATTAGAACAAGTCTAGCCGTGAAGCAGTTTTCGTAGCGAAGTTAAAAATGCAGTGGTCTCGGCTTCGGTGCCAGCCGACACTCTCAGTGTGTTAGCGATGCCCATGTTGCGCACCAGCACGCCGTCTTCTAGCAACTGCTGCCAAACATCCTCTGGGTTCTCAAGTCCGCCAAAGAGCACGAAGTTTGAATCGGAACGGTAAGGGTCGAGACCCATTTCGGCCAACTCGGCCACGATGCGGTCGCGCTGCACTCGGATCTCGTCAACAGCGCTGAGCATTACATCCGCGTGTGCCAGTGCGGCCTCTGCGGCTGCTTGGGTAAACGAACTCAGGTGGTAAGGCAAGCGCACCAGGCGAAGGGCATCGATGACAGCAGGGTCTGCCGCTAGGTAACCAACACGAGCACCCGCAAAAGCGAAAGCCTTCGACATTGTTCTCGAAATCATTAGGCGTGGGCGGCCTTCGAGCAGTTGCAGCGCACTTGGTGTGCCGTCGGCAGCAAACTCTGCGTAGGCTTCGTCGACAACCACGATGCCGTCGGTGGCATCGTAGATTGCTTCGATAACTTCAAGGCTTACCGGGGTTCCGGTTGGGTTGTTTGGTGAGCAAACGATTGTGATGTTTGGCTTGTTTGCCTGCATGCCCGCCAGTGCGGTTGCAACATCGAGTTCGTATCGCTCGCCTCTAGGTGCATCAACGTAACCGGTGTCTTGCGCCTGCGCGATGATCGGGTACATGGAATAGGTTGGACCAAAAACCATGGCCTTGCGTCCGGGGCCGCCGAATGCTTGGAAAATCTGCTGAATGACCTCGTTTGAGCCGTTGGCCGCCCAGATGTTTTCGGCAACAAGGGAGTGTCCTAGGTATTGCGCAAGTGCGCCACGAAGAGCCATGAACTCTCGGTCTGGGTAGCGATTGATTTGAAGCACCGCTGCAGAAAGGCGCTCGACGATGTCGAGAGCGACCTCTTGAGGAATTCGGTGAGTGTTCTCGTTTACATTCAGCGCAACAGGCACGTGCAGCTGGGGCGCGCCGTATGGCTGCGCTCGGAGTCCACTGGGCTAGCGCCGATGGAAAGTAAATCTTGACCATGTCTA
>JBBAMO010000242.1:0-1309 GCA_040402495.1 Rhodoluna sp. | reverse complement strand
GACCTCGACGACGAATCGGGAACCGTTTCGCTGATGACACTGCACACCGCTAAAGGCCTCGAGTTTCCCATTGTGTTCCTTGCTGGTCTAGAAGAAGGCCTGCTGCCACACAAGATGTCGTTTGTTGTGCCCGGCGGTATGCAAGAAGAACGACGACTCTTTTATGTGGGCATTACCCGCGCCAAAAAGAAACTTTATCTGAGCCTTGCCATGACCCGCTCGCTTTACGGCGAAAGCGACTCGACCATGCCCTCGCGCTACCTGCAAGAGATTCCTCAGCACCTCATCGATTGGCGTGAATCTGGCGCTGGCACCGGTTCGCCGCGTCGCTTTACTCCTTCGATTGCCGACGACCTTGGCTACCGCGCGGTTGAAAAGCCAAAGACCGAATGGAAGGGCGCAATCACATCGGTGCGCAACAACGAAGGTCTGCAACTAGTGCCAGGCGACATGGTGACCCACGATGCCTTCGGCAAGGGCAAGGTTGTTTCGGTCAACGGCGAAGGTTCGAAGCAAACCGCCGAAATTAACTTTGGCAGCCACGGCGTGAAGCGCCTGCTTGTCAAAGTTGCACCTATCCAAAAGCTCTAAACTTGTTACTGGTGTAATCGCACCAAAAGCCGAATGGAAAATCACAATTGGATCTATTTGAGTACCAGGCCCGCGATATGTTTGAGGCCCACGGCGTACCGGTTCTACAAGGACTAATCGCCGACACCCCTGAAGAAGCCGAAGCTGCGGCCGCCAAGATTGGTGGAGTTGTAGTTGTAAAGGCGCAGGTTAAAACCGGAGGCCGCGGTAAAGCCGGCGGCGTGAAGGTTGCCAAAACCCCAGAAGAAGCACGCACTGCTGCCGAAGCCATCCTTGGTCTCGACATCAAGGGCCACGTTGTAAAGCGCGTGATGATTGCCCAGGGTGCCTCTATCGACAAGGAATACTATTTTTCGGTTTTGCTAGACCGGTCAAACCGCACCTTCCTTTCGCTTTGCAGCGTTGAAGGCGGAATGGAAATCGAGCAGCTTGCCGAGGAACGCCCAGAGGCACTCGCCAAGATTGCCGTAGACGCAGTTCACGGAATCGACTTGGCTACGGCCCGCGAGATTGCTCTTGCCGGTCACTTCGATGCAGAGCTAGCCGACAAGGTTGCCCCTGTGCTGGTAAAGCTCTACGACGTTTTCGTTAAAGAGGACGCCACCCTCGTTGAGGTAAACCCACTAGTGCTAACCACCGATGGCGAGATTCTTGCCCTCGACGGCAAGGTGACCCTCGACGACAACGCCGAGTTCCGTCACCAGCGCGAAGAGATGGA
>JBBAMO010000241.1:0-1321 GCA_040402495.1 Rhodoluna sp. | reverse complement strand
ATGTCTGACCAGCTCATCAGTGCCACTCCTCGTTTGGGTGGTGGTCGTGTTCGCGCCGGCCAGGGTGAGATCAACTACCGCTTCGACACCCTTGTAAAGGCAGCCGACGACGTACTGAAGTTCAAGTACGTAGTCAAGAACGTTGCTCACGCATTCGGCAAGTCGGCAACCTTCATGCCTAAGCCGCTATTCGGCGACAACGGCTCGGGTATGCACGTTCACCAGTCACTCTGGAAAGATGGCAAGCCTTTGTTCTACGACGAGAGCGGCTACGGCGGCCTTAGCGACATTGCTCGCTGGTACATCGGTGGAATCCTGAAGCACGCACCATCGCTTCTTGCATGGACCAACCCAACCGTGAACTCTTACCACCGTCTAGTTCCTGGCTTCGAAGCTCCTGTAAACCTTGTTTACTCGGCAGGTAACCGCTCGGCTGCAATCCGCATCCCGATGACCGGCACCAACCCGAAGGCAAAGCGCATCGAGTTCCGCGCCCCTGACGCATCGAGCAACCCATACTTCGCATTTGCTGCGCAGTTGATGGCAGGTCTCGACGGCATCAAGAACCGCATCGAGCCACACGAGCCTGTAGACAAAGACCTCTACGAGCTTCCACCAGAAGAGGCAAAGAACATTCCACAGGTTCCTGGCAACCTAGAAGACGTTCTAAAGGCTCTCGAGGCAGACCACGACTACCTACTTGCTGGCGATGTATTCACCAAGGACCTCATCGAGACCTGGGTTGACTACAAGCGCGAGAAGGAAATCAAGCCGCTAGCGCTTCGTCCTCACCCATACGAGTTCGAGCTTTACTACGGCGTTTAGTCGCTAAACCAAAAAAGAGCCCCTCTGTGCGGAGGGGCTCTTTTTTTGTCTCGAACTGCTAGTTCTCGTAAAAGATGCGTTCAAAAACTCCACGCGAGCGACGGGTGAAGGCCAGGTAGTCCTGCTCAAGTGCAGAGGCGCTGTTTGGCGGATACTCAAGAATGCGAGCCATGCCCGATAGTTGGCATTCACGCTCTTGCCGACATGCTCAACGAGATTTCGGCAACCATCGAAACCGACCCGGTAGACCTCGTGCTGAAGAACGTGCTCGAAAAGTCGGGCTACTTGGCATCGTTGAGGGCCAGTCGCGACCCACAAGACGAAGCCCGCGTAGAAAACCTCGACGAACTCGTGGCCGTTGCCAAAGAATTCCAGCGCAATAACCCTGAAGGCCGCCTGCCGGACTTTTTGAACGAAGTTGCCCTGGTTGCCGCCGCCGACGACCTCGACGACGAATCGGGAACCGTTTCGCTGATGACACTGCACACCGCTAAAG
>JBBAMO010000240.1:0-1328 GCA_040402495.1 Rhodoluna sp. | reverse complement strand
GCCCTGCGTTGAGCGCGTAACCAAGAACGAACACAAGGCAATCGCTAAAGAGTTCGTTGACTTTATGGCTGGCGGAGATCTGGCCCACATCGAGGCACTTCGAACCAAGATGGTTGCCGCCGCAGAGACGGAACAATACGAGCTGGCCGCTCAATACCGCGATGGTGTTGATGCTCTCGAAACCGTGCTCGAAAAGAGCACTATCGTCTTCACCGACCAAACCGATGCGGATGTTTACGGAATAGCCGACGACGATCTAGCAGCCGCGATTTCGATGTTTAAAGTGCGCGGTGGGCGCATCCGTGGTGTTCGTGGCTGGGTTGTTGACAAAGAACTGGAACGCGACCTCTCAGAGGTTGTTGAGTATGTAATCCAAAACACCTATTCGGGCTCTGATGTAGATGTTCCGAGGGAGGTTTTGGTTCCTGAGTTGCCAGAAGACCACCTCGCGCTTGGTAAATGGCTATCAAACATTCGCGGTGCAAAGGTGGATCTTCGCGTTCCTTCGCGAGGCGACAAGAGCGCCCTTGCGAAAACAGCAGTCACCAATGCCAAGCATTCGCTGATGCTCTACAAAAACCGACGTTCGAGCGACTTCACCGCTAGGGCAGACGCGCTATCAGGAATTCAGGAGGCCCTTGGCCTAGAGACCGCGCCTCTTCGTATCGAGTGCTTCGACATTTCGCACTTGCAGGGAACCAACGTAGTCGGGTCGATGGTGGTCTTCGAAGACGGGCTTCCTAAAAAGGATCACTATCGAAGATTCTCGATTGCCGAAACCACCGACGACACCGATTCCATCTACCGGGTACTTTCGCGCAGGCTGAAGTACCTAACCGACCCAGCACTTGAGCAGAACGAGCAGCTAGAACCTGGTCAAATCAGCAAGTTCGCTTATCGACCGTCGCTGCTTGTGGTCGACGGTGGACAACCACAGGTGAACGCAGCCCAGCGAGCAATCGACGACAGCGGTGTAGCAGGCTTGACCGTTGTTGGCATCGCCAAGCGGCTCGAAGAAGTTTGGCGCCCGAACGATGGCTTTCCGGTGATCCTTCCTCGAGCCAGCGACGAACTATTTCTTATTCAGCGAGTTCGCGATGAGGCCCACCGATTTGCCATCGCTTTCCAACGCGAAAAGCGTAGGTCTAGCATCGCCAGCGAACTTTCGGAAGTTCAAGGTTTGGGAGAAAAGCGAGTGAAAGCCCTGCTCAAGCATTTCGGCTCGGCGAAGCGGCTGCGCGCAGCATCGTTGGAAGAAATCTCGGATGTTGCAGGAATCGGGCCGATTTTGGCCTCTGAAATTCGATCCACTTTGAACCCGTAAGTTC
>JBBAMO010000239.1:0-1402 GCA_040402495.1 Rhodoluna sp. | reverse complement strand
CACCTTCAAGATCACGATTGATGACATTCAGGGTGACGTAAACATCTGTGGAACGACCTTTAAGGGTCTACCCGGTGACGTCAATGTTGGCGACTCCCTGCTGGTCGACGACGGAAAGGTCTCACTACGTGCAACAGCCGTAGACGACCGAACTGTGACAACAGTTGTAGAAGTCCCTGGACCGGTCAGCAACAACAAGGGCATCAACCTTCCTGGCGTTGCAGTTAATGTTCCAGCTCTTTCCGAGAAAGACGAAGAAGATCTTCGATGGGCCATCAAACTTGGCGCAGACATGATTGCCCTATCTTTCGTTCGTAACGCCTCGGACATCATCCGTGTGCACGAGATCATGAAAGAGGAGGGCAAGTTCCTTCCGGTTATCGCCAAGATCGAAAAGCCTCAGGCTGTTGCCGCACTAGAAGAGATCATCGACGCCTTCGACGCTGTGATGGTTGCACGTGGCGACCTAGGTGTCGAACTTCCGCTTGAGGATGTTCCACTGGTACAGAAGCGTGCAGTAGAGCTTTCGCGCCGTTGGGCAAAGCCGGTTATCGTCGCCACCCAGATGCTTGAGTCAATGATCGAAAACGCTCGACCAACTCGCGCCGAGGCCAGCGACGTAGCAAACGCCATTCTCGACGGTGCAGACGCAGTCATGCTTTCTGGCGAGACCTCGGTTGGTAAATACCCAGTCGAGACCGTTGCCACCATGGCGAGAATTGTGGAAGCAACTGAAGAAAACGGTCTATCGCGCATTCCACCGCTTGGAACCCGTCCACACACCCACTCTGGTGCTGTGTCTCTGGCAGCAGTCGAGATTGCAGAGCTGTTGGGATCGAAGTTTGTTTGCGTATTCACCGAGGGTGGCGACTCGTTCCGAAGAGTTGCCCGCCTTCGTTCATCGGTTCCGACCATCGCATTCACTCCTAGTGAAACCACGCGAAACCGTCTAGCTCTCTCTTGGGGCGCACAGACGTATCTCGTGGAACAGGTAACTCACACCGACGAAATGATGCACCAGGTAGACCAGATCGTTCTTCGTGAAGGTCTGTGTGAAATTGGCGATGAGGTTGTTGTTGTTGCAGGAACACCTCCTGGCATTCCAGGTTCTACCAACTCGCTACGCGTTCACCGTGTTGGCGATGCTGTTAACCAAGTTGTTAAGGGCTACGGAATCAAGTAGAACTAAATGAAAAAGCGCAGGTCTTTTGACCTGCGCTTTTTTTTGTGCCGGAAGTGGGATTCGAACCCACACGTCCTTTCGAACAAAGCATTTTGAGTGCTCCGCGTCTGCCGTTCCGCCATTCCGGCCTTGCAACCCGACAACTCTATCAAAGATTCCACGAGCCCTCGAGCGTAGTTCGTTTTGAATGCGCTTGCTCACATACAACCAGGCAGGTGC
>JBBAMO010000238.1:0-1417 GCA_040402495.1 Rhodoluna sp. | reverse complement strand
TGTCGATTGCGCGCAGGGCCTTGCTTAAAACGGTGGCTGCCTCGCGTTCGGTGGCTTCAACGCAGGTAGCGAACTTGCTGCCGACGGCATTGCTGCAGTTGCATTCATCAACACTCTTGCTGCTCCTGCCGCCGCGATGCTCGGATGGATTCTCGTCGAGTTCTTCAAGCACGGTAAGGCAACCTCAATCGGTGCCGCATCGGGTGCAGTTGCAGGACTAGTTGCAATCACTCCGGCCTGTGCTTCTGTCGACCCAATGTATGCAATCCTTTTGGGTCTAATCGCAGGCGCACTCTGTGCACTAGCAATCGACTTGAAGTTCTCGCTGGGCTTCGACGACTCGCTTGATGTAGTGGGCATCCACCTCGTAGGTGGAATTGTGGGAACCTTGTACATCGGCATCTTCGGCAACGGAGTAGGTGCAGCGTTCGGTTTCGGATGGCACCAATTCGCAATGCAGGCTCTGGGTGCTGGTGCAGTTCTGGTCTACAGCTTCGTGTTGGCGCTCATCATCGGATTCCTGGTTGAAAAAACAATCGGCTTCCGCGTGAAGGCTGAAGACGAGATCGCTGGCATCGACACCGTGGTTCATGGTGAAGAGGCTTACGCTTTCGGTGCAGACCGAGGCTAGTTTTTAGAGAAACTATTTGGCGGGAGCTTCGGCTCCCGCCATTTAGTGCGTTCCAAGAAGAAAGATTTAATCTATGCAAAACGACAGCGCAACAGCATTCTTGATTGTTTGTTCGGCAATGGTGCTCTTTATGACACCTGGCCTAGCATTCTTCTACGGCGGGCTTGTGCGCGCCTCATCCGTGGTTTCAATGATGATGATGTCGTTCGGCTCTATCGCTCTAATAGGAACTCTGTGGATCGTTTTCGGATATGCGGTGTCATTCGGCGGAGCGGCTTCAGGCAATTTCGTTGGGATAGACGGCGTCTTTGGTCTCGACCTAAGCAAGCTTTTTGTCGACGATGTCTACCGACAAGCTCTCGACGGCAACAGCCTTGGGCTGGTCTTAGCAGGTTTTCAGGGAACTTTTGCGATCATTACCGTGGCGCTGATCTCTGGTGCTGTAGCTGACCGTGCCCGCTTCGGTTCGTGGATGATTTTCGCGGCCCTGTGGGGTAGCCTGGTTTACTTCCCAATCGCTGGTTGGGTATTCAACTTCACCGTTAAGGACGGCAATGTTATCGACGGTGGATGGCTCGTCTACAACGTCGGTCTTCTAGATTTTGCCGGGGGAACAGTTGTTGAAGTTGCCTCTGGCGCTTCCGCATTGGCGCTGGCTTTGGTCGTTGGTAAGCGTTTTGGTTTCGCCAAGGGCATGCACGCTCCTCACAACGTTCCTCTCACGCTCATCGTGCAGGGTCGGAAACTTCTCGCGCAACTTGACCACGGTTTCCATGGTTTCATCCA
>JBBAMO010000237.1:0-1419 GCA_040402495.1 Rhodoluna sp. | reverse complement strand
AAACCCAACCAACCAAACCCAACCAACCAAAACCACAAATGAGGCGACGGACAATCCGACGGGCAACGATGGCGAGTAAGGCTAATCTCCCCCTGACGACCCTGAGCTGCTGCGCGCGCCACCTCCCGCCCCGCCGCCACTAACCCATCCCATTCCACAGGCACTCTCTTTTCCCTTCTGGGTATCCATGGACCCACAACGCGAACTCCGAACTCTCTCCCAACAATTAACCAACGCTCCGTTCATTGGAAATAGTTTGCGCAAAACGGTCCAACTTTCATCCATTTTTCGTGAGTGGGGAATCCAGTTTCATGCGTCGGGTCTGTGCAGTCATCACGCAGTCTCCGCGGGCGGGGGTCGCTTCGCTCCATGCGACTCTAGGCAGTTCTGGATGATACGCTGGATATGCTGCTGATGCGTCTGTACACTCTTGCGGTGGTCGGCCAGACGTTTCGCTATATCCTTTTCCATCTTCTCCGCATCTGCCTCCGTAGACTTCGCAAGATCGAGTATCTCCCGCAGCGGCAACAAGTACGCATCAAGGTCAAACGAATCGCTTGGACACGACTGATGCAAGCGAAGAACCTCCAAACACACAAACACCCACTCCTTGTTCACAGTCGCATTCGATAAGAACACCATTACATGATTACGACCAGCCACAGACCGGACCTCGACATCCACACCATCCCGTTTTGACGCGATGCCGCTGCTCATCGAAACGAGAAGTCCAAGTTGAATCCCCATTGTCTGCATGTCCGACCACAACTTCTCTTGCTCTGACTTCGGCACCTTCTTAGCATAGTTCTTCGCATCCGATAGAACCCGTACACCCGTGTCGTAATGCGTATGAATGAAGTCTCCTGAGTGACCTGTCAATGCGACTTTCTCGCAATCCCACGTCTTGATGTCCTTCACCCATGTCTCAAACATCTGCTCGCCTACCTTCCCCTTTGCGGAGGATGCCTTGGTCAGAACCGCAGAGGCAACGGGTGCGATAATGTCACGCATCTCGCGGATTGTGCGGTCAACCCCCTCGCTCACCGAGTCCGCGAGTGCCTCTTCCAACCGCTCCTCGTCCACCGGCTTGGATCCACGTTCCAGTTGAGCGAGTCCTTGGGTGACGAGGGCAATCACAAACTCTGTTCCGTTTCTCATCTCGCCAACCTCGGGGCAGCGTGCAAGGAACTCGTTGACGTCAAACATACTGCGAAGGTGCTTCGTGAATACATATTCGTTTTGGGGGGTATATCAAAACGCAGCATGGCGGCGGATTTTCGCGTCCACTATATGAGGTTGGTGAAAGTGGGAATGTCCTAGGATGTTTAATGGGTCGTCCGAAGGGAACGAATCGCGAACATTCCGCGAACATTCCGTGACCTATTTAGGTAACGTTCCTTGAATTATTGAAATAGCGAG
>JBBAMO010000236.1:0-1488 GCA_040402495.1 Rhodoluna sp. | reverse complement strand
CCGCAAGCATCCTAGGATTGCCTATTAGTGCCAACTATGTTGCGCACCTTCGCGACCCAGTTGCCACCGCAGTGATGCACCAGGCGGCAGCTCGCGGCCGCGCCATCAATGCTTTTGTTGTTCGCAAGGCAGCCAAGGCACACGGAATGGGTCGCCAGGTTGAAGGCCCAGAAGTTTCGGGCAAAAACGTGGTTGTGGTCGAAGATACCTCTACAACTGGCGGATCTCCGCTGGCCGCAGCCCAGGCGCTCGCGGCAGCAGGAGCCAACGTTATCGCCGTTGCCACCGTGGTCGATCGCGACACCGGTGCGCAAAAGGTCATCGAAGATGCCGGCTTCCGCTACTTCAGCGCCGTTAGCCTCGACGACCTCGGTTTGCGCTAAATATTCTCGCTTTGCTACAGGCGGAGTAGCCCGCCCTCATCGCAGCCCCCTCGCTGATAACGAAACTGTAAAGGTTTCGTGAAATCGGTTTCAGAAACCGCTTTCATTAAGTTACTTTGGTTCACGTGGCGCAGTTTTAAATCGTTGCGCCGGAAGGATGAACCATGAAAGCCCTAAAGAAGTTTGTAGCGGTCGTTGCTGTTACAACCCTTAGTTTGCTTGGCCTAAGCGCCATTGCACCAGCATCTGCCGCCCCATACGAAGGTGCGCACATTTCGCTGGTTACCCCAATCATCACCGATGACATCATCAGCGAAAAGACCAAGAACCAGGCGATGGCCGAAACTTGGATCGCTGCTGGTTGGTTTGGCGATGGCCTAACCTACACCAGAACCTGGGCTCCAACCGGTTCTCGAATCCTTCTCACCTACCACGTGGCCGACAAAGACGGAAACCCACTAGTTGGCGAGACCGTTGTGCTACGTGCCAACAAGCAGTACTCCACTTCACGTGCGCAGATCACTGTAGATGGCGAAAAGGCCAAAGATGCCACCAGCGCAGCTGACGGCCTTAAGGTTCCAAAGGTTACCGACCAGTACGGCAACGTAACCTACACCGTTATCAACCTAGACGTTGATGGCGAACAGCAGCCTGAAACCTGGACCAGCGCCCCAACCATCTCTCCAGACGGTCTAGACGACATACACGCTCAGTTCTTGCCTCAGATTGCCGGCGAAGCTTTGGACCACTCAGTAATCACCGAGTTCCACTTCTACAACCCTGCAACCGAGCCTGCTGCTCAGCCAAAGTCCGCACCAACCATTCGTATGGCTGCGCCAGCTTTGACTGACACCAACTCGATTCACCGCACCGACCTCGAGACCGAATTCAGCGTTACCAACACCTGGTATGCAACCGGAATTGGTGTTCGTCAGGTTTACGCCAAGGTTGGCACCACCAGCAACGTTGTTTACAACGTCAAGGACGACACAGGCAAGCCACTTGTTGGTGAGGTTCTAAAGCTTCACGTTGGCAAGGCCTACTCAGGCTCTAACGGCAAGGTATCGGATGTAACCAAGTCCACCACCAACGCAGCGGCTAACAC
>JBBAMO010000235.1:0-1498 GCA_040402495.1 Rhodoluna sp. | reverse complement strand
CACTAACCAATCGGGTACTCGTGAATCTGCCGAAATTACAATCACGGTTAGGCAGGTGCCTTCATATAGCGACTTCGAGCTAGAAACGGTTTCATTCTTGGGCACGGCCTACCAAGACGGCCTCACGGCTGTTGCCTACCCAGCGCCAAGCTACCGAATCACTTCGGGTTCGCTGCCTGCAGGAATTAGCCTCGACCAAACAACCGGTGAGATCTCTGGAACATCAACGCTTGTTGGAACCTACAACTTTAAAATCACTGCTTCGAATGCCGCGGGTTCTGTTGAATCCCCCGCGCTACAAATACTCATCGCAAGCGAACCAACGGCTGTCGATGCTGCCCTCGAAAGCGACGTTTTGCTTGGCGATGAGTACACGGATGGCATCCAATACGACGCCTACCCTGCGCCAACCTATGCGCTTGCCTCTGGAACACTACCCGCCGGGCTGTCTCTAAATTCAGGAACCGGTGCGATCACAGGCACTGCCACCGAAACGGGCACCTACGCGTTCACCATTTCGGTCACCACACCGTTTGCACAAACAAGCACTTCTGAGTTCACCATCCACACGATTCTCGCTCCATCCTTTACCAAGCAGTCGATCAACCCGCTAGTTGGCGTCAACGAGGCATACAGCGACAACGTAGAGACCGTGGCATACCCTGCCGCCACCTACAGGATTGCAAGTGGAGATCTTCCGCCGGGTCTCGAGCTCAACACTAAGTCTGGAAATATCACCGGCACCGCAACTGCAACCGGTGACTACAACTTCACAATCGAAGCCTCCAACCGCGTTGGTTCGGTTGAAACAGCGAACATGAGCATCCAGGTTGGTATTGCTCCTGCAGAGCCGTTTGCATCGATGCCTCAGGACGGTTTCGTAGGCAAGACCTTCAACATGCCATCGACCATCATTGCCTTCCCGCTTCCTGTCTACACGGTTGAATCTGGAGAGCTTCCTCCTGGCCTGCAGCTCAACGCAAACGATGGGTCCATCACCGGAACCGGCACCGTGGAGGGCGAGTACGCATTCACTATCAAGGCCGTGAACTGGGTTGGCTCGGTAGTTTCTAAGTCCTACAACCTTTCAATCTGGGATGCTCCCCACGTTGGCAACGCCAATGAGCTCAGCGGAGACATCAACGAGGGTCAGTCATACGCGCAGACGCTAACGGCAACAGGCCCTAACCCGCACTTTGAAGTTGTGACCGGCTCTTTGCCCGAGGGTCTCTCGCTAGACGCGTCAACTGGCTTGCTTTCCGGAACAGTCAGCAAGTATGGCGAGTACAAGTTCACCATCCGAGTGACGAACCTTTCTGGCTACACGGACACCAGCGAGATTCGCATCCTTGTGCGCAGCGTTCCAACCTTTAGCGAAACTTCAATCAGCCCAGTGGTATTCAACTCGAACCGATTCACCTCAAAGGTGAAAGCATTCTCGTTCCCGGCACACTGGGATGTTCTGACGCGTCAGCGCGATACCTGCTGGGTTCTTGCG
>JBBAMO010000234.1:0-1507 GCA_040402495.1 Rhodoluna sp. | reverse complement strand
ACCAACGCTTGAGTTGATTTCGCTGGTAACCGCGGCCATGCCGGCAAAGTAAACGGTGGCGTCGTTTATCGAGCCTTGGAACTGGTCCTGAACTTTTGCCACAAGCTCGGTGCTGTTGACGCTGTCATCGAAGTCGATAAAGAAGTAAACGGCGTTGCCATCTTTGCTCTTCATCGCTTGCTTCTCGGCCATGTTGGCAACCGAGTAATAACTGTTTACGTCGACGATGCCTTCGATGCCGTTCAGTTGGTTTTCGAAAGCCTGGCCGGCCGTGTAACTGAGTGGGTTATCGGCGCTGCGAGGAAAATCTAGGATGCCGATTAGCTCGGGCTGCGACTGCTTGAAGGTGTCTTTAAGAATGTGGGTAACGCGCGAAGAATCTGAGTTTGGGTTTTCGTAGCCACCAGCGGTGAGCAGCGAGAACACCTGCAGTCCAAGGGTTGCACTAAGCAGAATCACCGCAACAAAACCGAAGAACACGGTTTTTGGTCTGCGAACTACAAGTTTTGCGATGAACTTCATGAAGGCCTTGCTGAGTTAGTGGGTGAGTGCCCGAGTGCGTTGTGTAAAGATGGCAACATGAAAACTCAACGAAGAGCTGCTGCGGTTTATTTCTTTGCCCTTTCCATCGTAGGGCTAGCCACAGCTTGGTATTTCAACTCGATGGCGGTGCTGAAAACCGAAGACTACATCGCCGACGGATTCACCTCGAATGTGGACTGGGTGTACTCGCTCGATCTGCTAATCGGTGGCACTGCCGGCATGGGTTTCATCATCATCGAGGGTCGTCGCCTAAAGATGAAATTCTTGTGGGCTTACATCGCGGCAGCCTTCGTAACAGCGTTTGCGTTCGTGTTTCCGCTGTTTTTGGCCATGCGCGAACTGCACCTGCAAAAGGCCGAGTTGGCTGGCGGCAAAATCAAGCGCTACGTGTTCGACAACCACGACGTGATTGCGTGGATACCCAAAGATGTCGACGCCGACACCCCAGTGCTGGTTATGCACGACGGCAAAAACCTGTTCGACCCTAAAACTTCCACCTTTGGTGCAACCTGGGGTCTGCTCGAGGCCCTCGCCGACCGAGAAGTAGGCGGCCCGCGCATCCGTGCTGCCAAGAAGCCGCTGATCATTGGTGTCACGTTCAAGAACAACGATGGCGCGATACGCGCACTCGAGATGGGGCCGACCGACATTTGGGCCAAGCGACCAGACCTCTTGGCCACCTTGAATGACGACTGGGCGCGAGCCGGAGCCGACGGCAACGAGTATCAGGCGCTGATTGCCGAGAAGATTTTGCCGAGCATCGCAGCAGAGTTTGGAGTTGCACTCAAGCGCGAGCGCACCGCGATGGGTGGCTCGAGCATGGGCGGGCTCAGTTCGCTTTACGCGATGGCGAAATACCCGGATGTCTACGGCACCGCCCTGGCGTTTAGCACCCACTGGGCCATCGGCACCGAGCAGTTGGTTGATGAGTACCTCGAGATTTTGCCGAAGGCTGGAAATCACA
>JBBAMO010000233.1:0-1516 GCA_040402495.1 Rhodoluna sp. | reverse complement strand
CTAGTCGCTCACCTTGCCCGGCGGCAACCAGCACCAACGCTAAATCGCGCTTAGGCATGGTGGCCCCGATCTTTAGGAGTTCAAAACCTCTTCAAGGGTGGCATCTGCCTTTGGCTCGTCGGTCTTGCGAGCAAGAGCCAACTCAGAAACCAAAATTTGGCGGGCCTTGATTAGCATTCGCTTCTCGCCAGCCGACAGGCCGCGGTCTTGGTCGCGGCGCCATAGGTCGCGTACAACCTCAGAAACCTTGAGAACGTCGCCCGATGCAAGTTTTTCAACGTTGGCCTTGTAGCGACGGCTCCAGTTGGTTGGCTCCTCGGTGAACTCGGCACGAAGCACGCCAAAAACCTGCTCGACGCCCTTCTTGTCGATAACATCGCGAACGCCAACCATTCCAGCGTTCTCTGCTGGAACCCAGATGGTTAGTTCACTTTGCGCAACCTTGAGTTGCAAATAAGTCTTGGTCTCGCCACGCAATGTGCGCTCACCGACTTCGATGATTTTTGCTGCGCCGTGGTGGGGATAAACGACGGTTTCGCCTACTACAAACTTCATGTGGCTAATTCCCTTCAGAAACCACCAATTTACCACAGTTTCGCGGTTTTCAGAAGGGTAAACTAGAAGGGTTGTAATCGCACTCAGGAGGAAAATTGTCAGCTCGCAAGGTATTCGCCGCAATCGCGATAAGCGCCAGCATTCTTTTGGCCACCACCGGCTGCAGCCTCACACCATCGCAGCACATTGCATCGATGCAAGACTACGCACCTAGCGACGGCGCGCAGCTTTCGGTTGGTCACCTCAAGATTCGCAACGCCTTCATTCTTACCAACGGAACCACAACCGGTCTTTTTGCCTCCGTGGTCAACTCGGGTCTAGACGACATCGATGCCACCATCCAATACACCGCAACCGATGGCGTAAAAAGCAACATCAGCTTTCCAGTTTTTGCCGGCGAGAAGCTAGACATCGGCTACAACGGCACCGAGCCAGTAGCCCTTGATGTTCAAGCGCTTCCAGGAACCAACGTTCAGCTCTGGTTGCTCGACAACGTAAACACCGGTAAGTCGATCAATGTGCCAGTGCTATCGGGCGAAAAGACCGAATACAGCGAACTCTTCGGCCTACTGACCAAGTAATGTCAACGCTAAATCGCTCGGGTAAAGCCCTGCTGGTTATCGACGTTCAAGTTGGCGTGGTTGCCGAGGCTCACAAGCGCGAAGAGACCATTGCCGCAATCAACGTTGCTGTTGCCAAGGCCCGCGCCGCTGGCATCCCAGTGATTTGGGTTCAGCACTCGGACGAAGAGTTGGTGCTGGAAAGCCCAGAATGGCAGATTGCGCCAGAGCTTGAGCCAGTCTCAACCGAGACCAAGATTCGCAAGCTCTACCCATCGTCGTTCGAGGCAACCGACCTTGAGTCGAAACTTGAGCAACTTGGCGTTGGGCACTTGTACATTTCGGGCCTAGAACGCTAGAGATGGCTGTCACCGGCATCCGTGAAATGTCTACCCTGGCAA
>JBBAMO010000232.1:0-1519 GCA_040402495.1 Rhodoluna sp. | reverse complement strand
AGGGTGGCGGTCACGCTGGCCACAATGGGCTTCGCGACATAATCTCTGCAATCGGCACCCAAGACTTTGTTCGCGTGCGAGTTGGCATCGGTCGCCCACACGGGCAGCAAGAGGTTTCTGATTTTGTTCTCAAAGACTTTTCGAGCACCGAGAAAAAAGAACTCGATCTAACACTCGAAACCGCCGCGGATGCCATCGAGGCCATCCTGGTAGACGGCTTAATCAAGGCCCAGCAGAAGTATCACACTGCCTAGCGCCACATCCTGCTTAGACTTGAAGCGTGGATGAACGTATGAATTCCAAGGCCCTTTCGCGCCTTGTCGCGCTCATTTCCGATGGATACCCAGTAGCAGCGCTCGAAGCGCGCATCAAAAATCCCCGTGTAGACATTGCCGCTCCAGCCTCATCTCACTCAGCAGTGGTGGCTTTGCTCGACAGTTTGCGTGCCGGTAAAAAACTCAATCGCGTGCAGCTGGTTGTGGTTGCGACCGGTCGTGAAGCCGAAGATGTTGCGGCAGCCCTGCGCTCATTTATGCCCGATGTTGAACTGCTCGAGTTTCCATCTTGGGAGACTTTGCCTCACGAGCGACTTAGCCCCAGCGCCGAAACCGTGGGCAAGCGCCTTAAAGTGCTACACCGTCTTCACGACCTCAGCTCGAGTGGAGCTCAGCTCGAGCATCCGGTGATTGTTCTGGCCTCGGTGCGCGCTGTTTTGCAGCCAGTTGTTGCCGGCCTTGGCGATCATCCGCCGCTAACGCTAACCACCGGCGCAAACTACATGCTTCCCGAACTCAACCTCAAGCTGGTCGAATTGGCCTACGAGCGCGTAGACATGGTCACCAAGCGCGGCGAGTTTGCCACGCGCGGTGGCATCGTGGATTTGTTTCCGACCACCGCCGACCATGCCGTTCGCCTTGAGTTCTTTGGCGACGAACTCGAAGAGATTCGTGAGTTTTCGGTAGCCGACCAAAGGTCACTTCCGCGCGAAAGTGGCGTTGAGGCGCTCAAGAGCCTGCAACTATATGCGGCGCGCGAAATCATAATCACCCCGAGTGTTGCCAGCCGAGCGCGCGAGATGGTGCATGAGTTTCCGAACCTATCCACCATGCTTGCCAAGATTTCTGAGGGCATGCCGGTTGAGGGCATGGAGTCACTCGCGCCTGCGCTGGTAGACAAGCTGGTTCCTTTTACCGATTACCTACCCAGCGACGCGATGGTCACAATGCTTTCGCCAGAGAAATCGGCGGCGAGAGCGGCTAGCTTGGCCGAGACCAACGAAGAGTTTTTGCACGCCGCGTGGGATGCTGCCATCGAAGGTGCAACTGCACCTATCGACCTCAGTGCCGGCGGCTTTGTCGACATGAGTCAGTTCACTGCCTCGCTTGCACAACGACAGTTGTTTACCGTGACGCAATTTCCTGCCGACGATGACTCGCAGGTGAATCTTGGGCTGCTAGAAATTCCAAACTTTTCAGGCCTTGACATGGTAACTTCTGGCTCTAGGCCCTCAAGGAAAACC
>JBBAMO010000231.1:0-1521 GCA_040402495.1 Rhodoluna sp. | reverse complement strand
CCACAAGTGGAATGCCGTGCGAGTGGCACACCTCGGCCAAGCGCGGAATGTTGCTCATGGTGCCCACATACGATGGCTCGCCAATAAGCACCGCCTTGGCATCGGGGTGGGCGGCAAGAGTCTCGGCCAAACGGGTAGACGGTAGATACTCAGGAAGGCCTGTTTCGGCATTGATCTCGGGACGCACCCAAATAGGAGTCACGCCGGCGTAAACCAAACCAACCAACACCGACTTGTGAAGAGTTCGCGAAACAATAACTTTGTCGCCAGGGCCGGCAACTGCCATGACGGCGGCGTGGTTGGAGCCGCTCGAACCATTCACGCCAAAACGGCAAAGGTCGGCGCCCCACAGGTCGGCGGCCATGCGCTCGGCCTCAAGAATCAAACTGGGAGAAATGCGGTGCGGGTGATTACCCGGAAGCACTGGGATGTCGCCATCGACGATGGCACCGGTTAGGTCGGTTCGGCCTTTATGGCCAGGGATTTGAAATGGCGACCGGTCGGTCTCCATGTCGCGAATCCACGCGTCTAGCAATGGTGCGCTGGTGCGCAAACCCATTGGGTCTTTCGGATCAAGCAGAGTTGCTGCGCCAAACGCGTGCTGCGGCAATATCCCAACCTTTCGTGTGCATAGAGAAGACGAAAGGACCGGGTCTTTCGACCCGATCCCTCATCACTGAGTTTTGTAGGTCGAGTTAGAGCTCAACCTTGGTGACGCTTGTGTCTAGTGCGATACCAGGGCCGAAAGTGGTTGAAAGAGCACCCTTTAGAAGGTACTTCCCCTTCGACGACGAAGGCTTCAAACGCATGATCTCGTCTAGAGCAACTTCGAGGTTCTGTGCAAGAGCCTGAGTGGTGAACGAAACCTTGCCGATGATGAAGTGCACGTTTGACTGCTTGTCGACGCGAAACTCGATCTTTCCGCCCTTGATGTCGGTAACTGCCTTGGCAACATCTGGGGTTACGGTTCCGGTCTTAGGGTTTGGCATGAGGTTACGAGGACCAAGCACCTTACCTAGACGACCAACCTTGCCCATAAGTTCTGGGGTTGAAACTGCTGAGTCGAAGTCGACCCATCCTGCAGCAACCTTCTCGATTAGCTCGTCGCCGCCAACTTCGTCGGCACCTGCTGCGCGTGCTGCGTCGGCAGCTGCACCGGTTGCAAACACGATAACGCGAGCGGTCTTACCAGTTCCGTTTGGAAGCGAAACGGTTCCACGGATCATCTGGTCGGCCTTACGAGGGTCGACACCAAGCTTCAAAGCAACTTCAACGGTTGCATCGAACTTCTTGCTGGTTACGGTTTCCTTTACGAGGGCTACTGCCTCGCCTGGGGTGTAGAACTTGCCTTCTACGATTTTTGCTGCTGCGGCCTGGTAGGCCTTGCTGCGCTTTGCCATGCTGTTGTTCCTTTGTTAGTTGGTCACAGTTGTGGTTAGCGAACCGCGCTGGTTCTCCCACGACTTAGTGGCTGCCCGACGGTCGACATGATGGTCGACCTGTTCGACGCATGGCTTGCGC
>JBBAMO010000230.1:0-1530 GCA_040402495.1 Rhodoluna sp. | reverse complement strand
GCCGAAGCGAGCGATAACGCGTGAGGTCCACTCAGGGTCTTCAAGCGCGGCGGTGCCCAGGTTTACACGAGTGGCACCTGCCTCGAGGGCTGCCTCTAGCGAGGCATCGTCGCGGATTCCACCAGAGAGTTCAATCTTGACCGAGGTGGCAGCGTTGACAACTTCACGGATGATTGCCCGGTTGTCGCCGCGCCCAAAGGCAGCATCTAGGTCGACAAGGTGAATCCACTCGGCACCAGCGTTGATCCACTGCATGGCTGCTTCTACCGGGTCGCCGTAGTCGGTTTCAGAGCCGGCTTCGCCCTGCGTTAGGCGCACTGCTTTGCCGTCTGCTACATCTACCGCTGGCAGAAGTTCTAGGTATTCAAACATTGTGTTCCTTTTATCTTTAGAGACTGTTGACCCAGTTGGTTAGCAAGCGAATGCCAGCTTCGCCCGACTTTTCAGGGTGGAATTGAGTTGCCGACAGAGGGCCCACCTCGCAAGCAGCCACAAACTTTGAACCGTACTCAGACCAACTCACCTTTGGTGGAATGAAAGATCCAATGGCTTCGAGTGTCCAGTTCTGCACACCGTATGAGTGCACAAAATAGAATCGCTCGTTTTCAACACCTTCGAACAAGACCGAGCCTTTGGCTACATCCACGGTGTTCCAACCAATGTGCGGAAGTTTTGGCGAGTCGAGTTCATCGACAATGCCAGGCAACTGCCCAAGCCCATCGGTTTGGTGCCCGTGTTCGACTCCCCGGTCGAATAGAACCTGCAGTCCAACACAGATGCCGAGCACCTTCTTGCCCCCGGTCAGGCGTTGGTCGATCAAGCGCCCGGCATTGATTGCGTTGAGGCCTTCCATCACTGCGGTGAAAGCTCCGACACCAGGAACAACGAGGCCGTCTGCCTCAAGCACCTTTTTGGGGTCGGCGGTTAGCTCTACCTGAGCGCCCGCGGCAACCAGAGCCTTTACTGCTGAGTGAACATTTCCGCTGCCGTAATCAAGCACGACTACACGGGGTGAACTCACAGAGCGCCCTTTGTTGAAGGCACACCGTCCACGCGGGAATCGAACTCAACGGCCTTGCGGAATGCGCGAGCAAACGCCTTGAACTCGGTTTCTGCGATGTGGTGAGGGTCGCGGCCATCGAGCACAGTGATGTGCACGGTGATGCCAGCGTTAAGTGTGATCGCCTCGAACACGTGGCGAACCAGAGAACCGGTGAAGTGACCACCAATCAAGTGGTACTCGAACCCTGCAGGCTCACCCGTGTGAACAAGGTAAGGGCGACCAGAAACATCGACAACGGCGCGTGCCAGAGCCTCGTCTAGAGGAACGGTGGCATCGCCATAGCGGCCAATCTTCGCCTTGTCGCCGAGCGCCTGCTTTATAGCCTGACCCAGCACGATGGCGGTGTCTTCAACGGTGTGGTGAACATCGATGTTGGTGTCGCCAGATGCCTTGACGGTTAGGTCGACAAGTGAGTGCTTTGCAAAGGCGGTTAGCAGGTGGTCGAAAAATGGCACCGAGGTGTCGAT
>JBBAMO010000229.1:0-1536 GCA_040402495.1 Rhodoluna sp. | reverse complement strand
TGAAACTCGACTATTGGGTGATCAACGAACCTACACGCATGAAGCAGCTAGTTTCACTGGGCGCCGATGGCATTGTTACTGACCTGGCTGATGTCGCCGTTGCAGCAGTTCGAGCAAAATAGGCGCGTTCGCACACTTTATTGGCACGCCTCGGAACAAAATCGCCTTGGTTGTGGTTTAGTTATGTGTCCGGTTGGGTAACCGGAAAATACGAGGAGAATCATGGCACAAACAACTATGCGCGGAATGCGTCTAGGTTCACAGTCGCTCGAAAGCGAAGCTGGCGTTGCCTATTCTGCTCGCAAGAGCCACACCTATCGTTGCGTAAACTCGCACGACACCGTGATGGTGTTCGCAGCCGACGCCGAACTTCCTGAAACTTGGCAGTGCAAGCACTGCACCGGCGAAGGAATCCTGATGGCAGACGGCAAAAAAATCACATTGGAGCACGCTGAAGACAAGACCCCACGTTCGCACTGGGAAATGTTGCTTGAGCGCCGTTCACGCGAAGAACTCGAAGAAATTTTGGCTGAGCGTTTGGCTTACATCCGCTCACGTCGTGCTGGCGGAGAAACCACTCTCTAAACCCGAGTAAACAATCGGCGAAAGCCCCAAGTTGTAATCAGCCATAGAGCCTCGCGCACTATGGCTGAACTCATTTTTGAGGTGCCGTGCTCTCGTTCGATGAAGGTAATCGGAACTTCCAACACCGATGCTCCGCTGCGCTCGCTGCGCCACGCTAGTTCAACCTGAAAGGCGTAACCATGCGCCGCCAGATCGTGATGAATCAACTTTTCGAGCAAACCTGCCTTGTAGACACGAAAACCTGCGGTCATGTCCTTGATTTTTGAATCAAGTAGAACTCGCGCATAGGTGTTTCCGATTCGCGAAATGAATTGCCGATGCCAAGGCCAATTCTGAACCGAACCACCTTGCACCCAGCGGGAACCTATCACCAGGTCGGTGTGTGCGGCAGCGCTCAACAGCGCACCTAAGTCTTCTGCTCGATGTGATCCATCGGCATCCATTTCAACCAAGAGCTCGTACCCCTCCCCTAGCCCAAACTCAAAGCCGGCCAAATATGCTGGCCCTAGGCCTGCTTTTTGAGAGCGGTGCAAAACGCTGATTCGGTTATCGCCTTCGGAAAGCAGAGTGGCAAGAGCTCCGGTGCCATCTGGCGAAGCATCGTCGACAATCAACACACTCACCTCGGGCTGCGCTTCAAGCAGGCGTGTCACAGTTTCTGCCAGTGAATCTTTTTCGTTGTATGTCGGCAGGATAACCAGCGTTCTGAGGGTCACGAAGACCTGCGCTTCTTGCGCCACTCTAGAACTAGAACGATAACGGCACAGGCGATGATGTTGAAGATGTCGAAGTAGCGACCAAGTCCCATGGCTGGCGTGTCACTCTTTCTGAGCGGGAGGTCGGCAACGAAGTAGTGCGGCTCGAAAGCCGGCACCATGCTGAGTTCTTTGCCAGATCCGGAGAACGCTCCCGAAGGACCTGTGGTCGATACGTTGATTAGTGGCAGTCCGG
>JBBAMO010000228.1:0-1566 GCA_040402495.1 Rhodoluna sp. | reverse complement strand
GCATCGGAATCGGCTCTCTGGTCGACAAAGCCCAGGGCCCAAACCTCATCGATGGTGTGCCATACCTAACCTTCCTCGCGCCTGCGCTGCTGGCAACCGCAGCCATCCAGGGCGCTATGGAAGAAGTAACCTTTCCAACCATCGAGGGCTTTGTTTGGACCAAAACCTTCTACTCGATCAACAACTCGGCCATAAGCAGCAAACAGATTGTCGACGGCCTTATGTTGGCAGCCCTCACCCGTTGCTTGCTGCAGATCACGCTCTACGAGCTCATCCTGGTTGCGTTTGGTGCCATTCCACTGGCTTCTGTTCCGATTCTCATTCTCACCAGCCTGCTGGCAGGGTGGGGTTTTGCCGCGGTGATGATGTCGATTACGGTCAAGACAAGAAACGACGATGGCTTTTTAACCATCGCCAACCGGTTTGTTTTGGCTCCGATGTTCATGTTCTCGGGTACTTTCTTTCCGATAACTGTTTTTCCAATCTGGTTGCAGTGGATCGGCTGGATCTCGCCGGTTTGGCACTCAACCGAACTCGGCCGCGCTCTTAGCTACGGGCACGAAATCTCGCCCGTCATGTATGTGGTGCACGTTGGCGTACTGCTTGCGCTGGGCGCTGTTGGCATGCTCACCACCTATCCACAGTTCAAGAAGGCGCTAGCCGAATGAGCATCATCAACTCCGCCGTAGATTCGGCCATCGCAATCGCCGAGCGTCGCCGAGGCAAGCCTGGCGCAGCGCTTTACTCGGGTCGCCCAAACGCCGTGCTGATGCGCAACGTTTACGCCCTCAAATCGAGCACCTGGCTCGTTGTGCTCAGCGGTTTTGTGGAGCCGGTTTTTTACCTTCTAGCCTTCGGTTATGGTCTGGGCAAAATAATCGGCGACGTCACCGATGCCGCGGGCAACCCCGTCACATACGCCGCGTACATCGCACCCGCTCTTCTAGCCACAAGCGCCATGAACGGCGCCATCTACGACAGCACCTGGAACGTGTTTTTCAAAATGCATTTCGGCAAGCTTTACCAAGCCATGCTTTCAACCTCGTTGGGGCCCTTGGATGTCGCGTTGGGGGAGATTGGATGGGCACTTCTTAGAGGCCTCGTCTATGCGATTGGCTTTATGGCCGTGGTTACACCAATGGGTTTGATTGCGTCTTGGTGGGGCATCCTCGCCATTCCAGGTGCGGTGCTGGTTGCCTTCGGGTTTGCATCGGTTGGCATGGGAATCACCTCATACCTAAACAACTTTCACCAGATGGACTGGATCAACTTCTTTATGCTGCCGATGTTTCTGTTCTCAGGAACGTTCTACTCGCTAAGCATCTACCCAGACTGGCTGCGCGTTATCTTGGAGGCTTTGCCACTGAGTCAGGCAATCTCGATGATTCGCGGGCTAACCCTCGGATACATCGATGCGGCTCTGCTAGGGCACGTGCTTTACTTTGTGGCAATGATTGCCCTGGGCCTACTGTTTACAACTCGCAGGCTAAGGTGAGGTTCACCACTGCGCCCTGCCGAGGTAGCTTTTTGGCTTGGCCTTGTTCAGGCGGGTGCGCTTCTCATCAC
>JBBAMO010000227.1:0-1567 GCA_040402495.1 Rhodoluna sp. | reverse complement strand
ATGGGAACGAACTTCAGTACGTTCCTTCGTCGATTCTTGGTGTCAACGAAATCTCTGCCCGTACCCCAAACCGACTCAGGTGGTCAGTCGTCTGCGCGGTCGTTGTAAAAGTCGGCCATTTTCAAGAATGTCGTGCCGTCGGCGTTTTCCAGTTCGTTGAACGCCGTGGTTAGGTAATCCCAGTAGGTGTCTGAGTAGAGGGCAAAGATGATTCCGGTAATCAGCCCAGAAAGCGTGAGCTTGCGGCGCGAGGCGGTGGCAACATCGTGGGTTTCGAAGTCTTTCAAAATGGCGGTCACCTTGGCGCGAGCAGTCTTGAGCGAACCTCCAAACGGGCAGTCCTTCTGCTTTAGACAGTGCTTGAGGTAGTTGTTTAGCGCGAGGTCGAAACCAAGCAGCTGGTTCATCGACTGCTGTGCGTCGGAGACGCGTGGGTCGATTGCGCCATCTAGAACAAACTTGCCGACATTCTGTGGATAAAGCGCGGCATAGGTTGCGCCCAGCAGCGTGCCGTACGAGAAGCCAAGGTAGTCCAACTTTGGTTGGCCAAGTGCCGCGCGAATCACATCGAGGTCGCGCGCAGCCGATTGAGTGTCGACAAACTCAAGGATGTCGCCAGTGTTTTTCTTGCATGCGTCAACGAACTTTGCAATTTCAACTCGCTCGTAAGCCAAGTACTCGGCGCTCTCTAGATCGAACTTATTGCCATTGTCGTAAAGCAAGCGATCTGTGCCAGCTGCGTTGAAGCACTTAACCGGCGACGAACTTCCGGTGCCACGGGGGTCGAACCCAACTATGTTGTATTTGGCCTTGAGAGCATCGGTGCCGATGTAGTCGTAGCTGTCGCGAACAAAGTCTGTGCCAGATGCGCCCGGACCGCCAGGATTCATAAGCAGATAGCCGCTTGCAGTGGGCGAAGTGTGCTCGTTGATTGAAATCTTGAGCGTTTTGCCAGTTGGGTTATGCCAGTCGAGCGGAACCTCAACCTGGGCGCACCAGATATCGCCACATGAAGACCAGTCGAGGCTCTGCGAGTAGAACTTTTGTAGTTCGGGTGCCACCACTTCTGCGCTTGGTGCCTGCACTTGTGTTTTGGCACAGCCGACCATCGTTGCAGTGAGTGTCAACGTAGCCAAGATGGCTACGATTTTTGCCAATGGCTCGAATCGCAATTTAGCTCCCGTGTTTTAGTTGCGCTTGAGTCGCAACGAAACACCGAGAGACTCTAGAACCATATTCTCTCTAACATTGCTGGCAATGCGGTTTCGGGCAAGTTCGATGGCTTTGAGTTTGCCGAGAGTTTCTTCTGGTTTGGTCTTGTTCGCAATCACAGCGATGTCTTCAATCAAATCTTGGTTCACCAAACCGACCCCGGCGTTTAGCTGAACTGTGAGGATGTCGCGATAAAGGGCGAGCAGATCTACAAAGATGCGGTCAAGGCCATCGCGAAGGCTTCGAGTTGACCGGCGCTTTTGGTCGTCGGTGAGGCGCTTGAGTTCGGCGCGCAACGCTGTTCGAACTGGTGGCGACTAGACGATGCCGTCGAAGGTGTCAAAAGTAACGTCGC
>JBBAMO010000226.1:0-1602 GCA_040402495.1 Rhodoluna sp. | reverse complement strand
GCGCCATCGGTGTTACTCATCGAAGTTGCTGTTCGCGTCTGGTAGGTAAGGGCTGATTTGTGGAAGCTCGTCCAGCGAATTGACTCCCAATAGTTCTAGCAACAAATCGGTGGTTCCAAAGTTGACGGCGCCTGTTTCGCTGTCGGTGTAAAGCTCGGATATGAGCCCTCGGTTCAGAAGCGTCTTCACCACGCTGTCGACGTTAACTGCACGGATGCTGGCCACCTGGCCGCGCGAAATCGGCTGTTTATAGGCAATGACAGCCAAGGTTTCTAGCGCAGCTTGGCTCAACTTGGTTGGGTTCTCATTGGCAATGAACGACTTGACGGCCCAATCGAAATCTTGACGCACAAATATGCGCCAACCCCCGCCAACTTCGCGCAGTTCAAATCCTCGAGGCTTGCCGCCAGACACAGCGTCGTAATCGTCACGTAAACCGATCACGGCATCGCGGATTACGTTCACCGGCTGCTCGAGCGCGGTGGCGAGTGCAACCAGCGACACGGGAACATCCGTGATCATCAGGATGGCCTCAAGCGCGGCACCTAGATCGTCCTCGTTTAGCACGGGGCTCACTATTTGCTCCTGCTCTGCGGTTGATTCATCATGAGTCATAGTCGGCTCCTAGGGTTGCGAGTTTTTCGTCGTCAAAATCGTTGTCGCGCCAGGTGAGAAGCAAATCGCCAAGCGGAGTGTCTTGTTCAAATACCAGCGCGTTCATTCTGTAAAGCTCCAAGACGGCCAGGAATCTGGCCACCACAACCGCACGGTCTTTCACCTCACGGATGACTTCGAAGAACGTAAGCGAACCCTTCTTTCGAAGCAACTCAACAACCGCTCCGGCTTGCTCACGGATGCTCACGCGCGAGGCGTGCAGGTGAGTCATGCCAACCATCGGAATCTCGCGCGGACGCATAGTTTCTTCGGCTAGACGAGCAAAATCTTCTTTACTGAGCGACCAAACCAACTCTGGCTGTTGGTTCTTGAAACGTTCTTCGATACGCACATCGCGCGCTACACGCGAAGATTCTAGGTTCAGAGCTGTGTTGAACCAGGTGGCAACTTCTTTGAATGCACGATACTGCAGCAGGCGAGCAAACAGGAGGTCGCGGGCTTCAAGCAGCGCAACATCTTCGGCATCGACCACCTCACCTCTCGGCAACAGTCCAGCAATCTTTAGGTCTAGTAGCGTGGCAGCGATGACCAAGAACTCGGAAGCCTGTTCCAGTTCTTCGGCGTCGTCAAGTTGCTTTAGGTAAGAGATGAACTCGTCGGTAACCTTCGAGAGCGAAATCTCGGTGATATCCATCTCATGTTTAGAAATGAGCGTCAACAAAAGGTCGAATGGGCCTTCAAAGTTGCTCAGACTAACCGCAAAGCCTGTGCCCTTTTCAGGAACCTCAACCAGTTCGGGGTTATGGAGCGTAGCCACGGGCCACAAGCTCTCTGGCCACCGTGCGATAGGCCTCAGCGGCCTCGGAATCGCTGGCAAATGAAGTTATAGGCTCAGCAGCCACGGTTGCATCGGGAAACTTCACGGTGCGGTGAATGACGCTCTTGAACACTTTGTCGCCAAAGGCTTCGCGAAGGCGATCCATAACC
>JBBAMO010000225.1:0-1612 GCA_040402495.1 Rhodoluna sp. | reverse complement strand
GGCCATAGAACACAACAAAGAACAGCATCGGCCGGCCAGTCGGGTCTTGGCATCGAAGTCATGGACGATCACACTTCACGAACACGTTTGCCAGTCAGCCTTTCAGGTGGTGAAAAGTTCCAGGTTTCGCTTGCGATCGCTTTGGGTCTAGCGCAGGTAGTTAGCGAACGAGCAGGCTCTATTCAGGTCGACACCTTGTTTATTGACGAAGGATTTGGCACCCTGTCTGGCCCTGTACTTGAAAGCGCCATGCGCACATTGGACGGTCTAAAGCAAGGCGGCCGAATGATCGGGCTAATCAGCCACGTTGAGAAAATGAAGGACGAAATCAGCGCGAAGGTGATTGTCGAGAAGACTCCTCGAGGGCCTTCGAAGGTCACAACACAGCTTTAGTCTTAGGACTGCTCTTTGCGAATGTGTGCCTGGTTCGGGATCGGCAAGGCTACGAGAGTCAGATCGCAAACATATTGAATCTTCTCAATCGAGAGCCGGACTAGTTCGCCAAGATTTGCAGCGTCGATTCCAAAGCTAGTGACCTCGGTCACCGCGGCGGCGGAGTCAAGTTGAACTAGTTCAACGCGGCAGCGATATTGCGAGAGTTTGACCTCTCTCTTTGTGACAGGGTGAGTCGCCAACTTCCAAGTCACCCAGAAATCGAGGCCGCCGTAGCCAGGTACTGCCGGGTTGACGATCATGGCGTAGCCGTCGTTTAGCTTTACGGACGCGAACGCACGCTCATCCGTGCATTCAACAAAGGCTTGTAGCCCAAGTTTTTCAGTGAGCTCAATCTCAACGCTCACGCTCTGGAGCGAGAGATAGAGTTCAGGGTTGTTGAACTTAAACTGTTCAACTTCTAGCTCGAAGTTGCTTTCCATTAGGCCGCCAATGCATATGGGCGCAAGATGTTGCGCCAGCGGATTACGGTGCGGGTTTCAACCTCGAAGTGAAGTGCCACCTTGGATGCTGGTTGAGACATGATGAACTTGAACTGCTCTTTGAGCATTTGAATGTCATCAAGTTCGATGGCGTCTTTGCCGCCGCGCTTGATGAAACGCTCCTTGGGCGTCATTCCGCCCATAAGGCCGAAGTTTACGTAGTTGACTGCCCAGGTTGAGCACTCCTGAAGGAGTGGGCACTCAGCACAAAAGCTTTTTGCCTTTGCTATGTCGGCCGGCGCATCAGAGTAAAAGACATCGATGTCTACGCCGTCGCACGCGGCATTCTCAAAACGCGGCGTTCTTGGCGTATCCAATATTGCATTTAGCTGGCCACGAAGGGCGAACTCAACGATTTCAGGACGTTTTATGTTCTCAGAGCTCCTTTCTGAATCTAGGTAAGTTGACCAGTATTGCACCTCGTTGCCGAAATTGCAAGTTTAGACGCAATATTCTCCAAAAATCTTTGTTGTGGCAACTGGCTACTATACTGAGATGAGGAAAGGGCGCGAAATGTATGGACAAGAGATAGTCGAAAGACTGCCCCGATTGTTAGACGAAGAATCCGAAAGAACTCGGCAGGAGTGTTCGCGACGAATGGGCGAGGCCTTTTCCTCGTTCTCGCGACTGAGCTGCGCGGTAAAGGTGGTTAGCGCGCAACATCGAGAGGTAACTCC
>JBBAMO010000224.1:0-1616 GCA_040402495.1 Rhodoluna sp. | reverse complement strand
GCCGGTACCGAAGCGAATTTTGCCGTTATCTAAGGCGTAAAACGTGGGAGTGGCAGCTTGGGCGGCGATGTTTGTGGCTGGCAGGAAGCCAAAAACAATTAGCAGGCTAGCCAGCAGGCTAATCCAGTAATTACTTTTCTTCAAAACTTCCCCTGTCGCAAAAAGCCTTGCTCTTCTAAGCAAAACCATCCGTGAAAAAGTTTAGCGTTTCAACCTTTTTTACGCCATCAGAAGCACATTGGTCAGCATGAAGCCTTTGTGCGTAAACTAAGCCCCATGAGCGCTAAATACCGTGGCTATACCCTCGAACAAGTCTCGTCAGTGATTGATCACTCGGTGTTAAAGCCTGAGAGCACAGCTGCCGACATTTCGTCTGGCGCTGAGATCGCCCTGCGCAACAATGTTGCCAGTCTTTGCATTCGTCCAAGTGATGTTTCGCAGGCAAATGAGTTGCTGAAAGACAGCACCGTTTTTCTTTCAACGGTGATTGGTTTTCCGCACGGCACGACCACAACTGCAACAAAGGTTTTTGAGAGTGTCGAGGCCGTGCAGAGCGGTGCCGTTGAGCTTGACATGGTCTTAAACGTTGGCTGGCTCGTATCTGGGCGAATTGATGAGGTAACCGCAGACATTGCAGCCGTGGTTTCGGCCGCGAAGGCCCAAAACCCTAGTGTGATGGTCAAAGTTATTTTTGAGACCGCGCTTCTAAACGACTCTCAGATAGTTGCCGCCTGTCACGCCAGCGAAACAGCTGGAGCCGATTACGTAAAGACTTCCACCGGCTTCGCAAGTTCTGGGGCTACCGCCGAGCACATCCGCCTTATGCGCGCCACTGTAGGGGATCGACTTGGCGTTAAGGCATCCGGCGGAGTTCGTACTTTGGATTCCATCATCGACATGATCGATGCGGGAGCTACCAGGGTTGGCTCGTCATCCACTGATGCGGTGCTTGCTGAATTCCGTGAAAAGGCCGTTTAGCCCGATTAACTTGGAGCCTTTTAGTTGCTCCGCTGCATTTTCCACTGAGCCCATAGTTCTTTTAGATCCCATGCGTTTTCTGCCATAACCGAGACCCCCTTCACACCCGTGCGCCTAGTTTTTCCTGAAATCAGCAGCAATTTGGTGTTGAACAAGATGTGACTGCTGCGCTGCTGTGCTTCGTCGAAGAACGTTGAGTCGGAACATCCTTGCCCGTCGTCGAGAGTCACAAACACCACCCGCTTGCCTGAGCGCATCGGTGGTGTCTGTGTTGCAACTCGAACACCGGCTACCAGCACGTCGGTCTTGCCACGTAGCGAAGACAGTTCGCTTGATTGCACCACGCCCATCTCGTCTAGCATTTCTCGGTATTGCTCTAGAGAGTGCTGGGTTACATCTAGCTTGAGAATCTCCATTTCGTGGCGAACCTTTTCTTCTGGGGTGAAGTTGAGATTTCCGGTGGGTATGCGCTCGAGAACATCGAAGTTTAGTGTTGGCTGATTTGGGTTTAAAACGGGGCGTTTCACTACCGAGTTGAGCTCGCGTGCGCGCATCACGATGTCGCCCCGCGAGTGGTGGTCGACTCCTGCTAATTGATCGAGCGCACCCACCAGTGCCAGGCGTTCGAGGGTTCTTCT
>JBBAMO010000223.1:0-1618 GCA_040402495.1 Rhodoluna sp. | reverse complement strand
GCCGTTCTCTAGAAACAGTGGAACCTGAATCTGTAGGCCGGTTTCGACGGTTGCCGGCTTGGTGCCGCCGGATGAACGATCTCCCTGAAGGCCAGGCTCGGTGTAAGTGACCTCAAGTACAACAGAGGCCGGAAGTTCTACATAGATTGGGTTGCCCTCATACATGGCGACAACGGCATCCTGGTTTTCGAGCATGTAGTTGACTGCGTCGCCAACGATGGTCTCTGAAAGCGATACCTGGTCGTAGTTGTCTTTGTCCATGAACACGTAGCTTTCGCCATCGTTGTACAGGTAAGACATGTCACGCTTGTCTACGTTTGCGGTTTCAACCTTTACGCCAGCATTGAAAGTCTTGTCGACAACCTTGCCTGTAAGTACGTTCTTCAGCTTCGTGCGAACAAACGCTGGGCCCTTGCCAGGCTTGACGTGCTGGAATTCGATGACGGTCCATAGTTGACCATCGATGTTTAGGACTAGACCATTTTTTAGGTCATTTGAAGTAGCCACGTTACGCCTTATCGCTATCAGTTTGAAGTGACCTACGAAGGTCAACCTAGAAAAGTTTAGTGCAGGAGTGCCGGCAAGAGCAGGGATTAGATGGCTTGAAGCGCCAAAACGTATGACTGTGACCCGAAACCCGCGATAACTCCCGTAGCAACACCTGAAATAACGCTAGTGTGTCTGAATTCTTCACGCGCGTGTGGGTTCGAAAGGTGCACTTCGATTAGCTTCAAGCCAGACTTGGTCACCATGGCGGCTGCGTCTCTAACAGCATATGAATAGTGAGTAAATGCTGCCGGGTTCAGGATTACGTGCGTTTGAGAGTCGACTGCCTCGTGCAACCAACCTATGAGTTCGCTCTCGCTGTCGGTTTGACGAACTTCGACTTGGTGCCCTAGCGAAGCACCGCGTTCAACGCACAAGGAACTTAGCGTTGCAAAGTCCATAGATCCGTAGATTTCAGGCTCGCGTGAACCAAGGCGCCCAAGGTTTGGGCCGTTCAAAACCAATACTTTGCTCATCTGTTTAGGCTACTATCTCCTGATACGCGGCATGCAACATCTCCTGTGTAGGAGCGGTCATAATGGTCGGCTTGCCAATGGCGTCGAGCACGACAAATCTAAGAGTGCCAGCTCGAGATTTCTTATCCCTTTGCATGGAGCCAACTAATTGGTCGAACTTGTCTGCGCGATAGGTGGTTGGCAATCCAAGACTTTGCAATATCGTTCGGTGTCTGTCTACAACTTCATCGCTGAGTCGACCGTTAAGGCGCGCCAGTTCGGCAACGAACATCATGCCCACCGAAATAGCAGCACCGTGACGCCAGGTATATCGCTCGGTTAACTCAATCGCGTGCCCCAAGGTGTGGCCGTAATTCAAAATCTCTCTGAGACCAGCTTCTTTGAAATCTTCACTCACCACCCTGGCTTTGATGGCTACGCATTTGGCCACAATGTCCAAGAAAGATTCCGAATCTACATTTGTTGCATCTTCAAGATTTAGCTCGATGCTTTCAAGGATGCTCTCGTCAGCGATGAAACCATACTTGACCACCTCGCCAAATCCGGCCAGCAGTTCGTTTCGTGGAAGTGTTGCCAGGGTGTTAATGTCGCAAAAG
>JBBAMO010000222.1:0-1634 GCA_040402495.1 Rhodoluna sp. | reverse complement strand
GGTTATCAACCACGTGCCTTACTACCAGGCACACAATGCGTTTCTAGACATGTGGATCGATCATCGCGTGAGAAAGCTGATCTGCCTTCTTTACGATGGTTACACCTTGCGCCGACCCGCCTCTAGCTGGCTTGACCACAAGGGGCAGAGCTAGAGAACTGGTTACGGCCTTCAGAACACCATCGGCATCTAGTTCGCGGAAAGTGTCTTTAGGCAGGGTAATCGAAGGGGGAGTTTGCAGCCCCGATCGTTCCACGATGATCTTTGCAATCGACTTGTCCCAGGCCAAGCGAGCTGCACTCGCGTTTGCCCCGACAAAAGGCACTCCAGAGAGCGAAAGGATGTCACTGAGAGCGCCATCTTCGCCAGAGGCACCGTGCAAAACAGGCCAAACCACGTCTGGCTTGTCTTTTTTGATGTTGGCCAACAGATTTGCGTCTGGTTCGCGAATAATCACGGTAGCGCCGGCCTCGGTGAGGGCATCGGATAGCCTGCGTGCCGATTTCAACGAAATGTCGCGCTCATGCGAAATGCCGCCGGCGAGAATCTGAATCTTCAGCTTGTTAGCGAGCTTGCCCTTGGGGATCATTACTTAGTTCCCTTCTTACCGAATGTTGCCTGCAGCTCAGTCTGCAGATTAATGACGTTAGAGAGACGCTTGATGCCAACTTTGATGTTTTCCGGTGTCGGAAACGAGTAGCAGACGCGAAGTTTGTTCTGGCCGGTACCGTCACCGTAAAAGGCGGTGCCAGGCGTATATGCCACGAGTTCCTTGACTGCCAGCGGCAACATCGCCTTGGAATCGATGCCATCGGGCAGAGTTATCCACAGGTAGAAGCCACCTTCGGGCTTAGTTGTGGATAACTTTGGCAGGTATTCCTTCATTGCGCTAAGGGCTGCGTCTCTGCGCTCGCGATAAACACCGCGGAAGGTTTCAATCTGCGCCTGCCAGTCGCTCTTCGATAGGTATTCGCTAATCAACATCTGGCTAAAAGCCGAAGGGCACAAAATGGCCGACTCCTGGGCCAAAACCAACTTCTGCACGATGGCCGGCGGGGCCAAAACGTAGCCAACGCGGAAACCCGGGGCCAGAATCTTGCTGAATGAACCTAGGTACACAACGTTTTCGTCCATCGAACGCAGTGCGTTTGGCACCTTTTTGTCGAAGTACAAAAGACCGTATGGGTTGTCTTCAACCACAAGGATGTGGTTTTTGCGGCAAAGTTCAATGATGCGCGCACGGCGTTTGGCGGCCAAAGTGACACCAGATGGGTTGGCGAAGTTTGGCACTAGGTACAAAAACTTGATACGTCGACCCTCGGCCTTGAGACGCTTGATGGTTTCTTCGAGAGCTTCTGGCTGCAAGCCATCGTTGTCGGTTTCAACGTGCTCGATGTGCGCCTCGTAGTGCCTGAAAATACCGATGGCGCCAACATACGATGGCCCTTCGGCCAAAACAACGTCGCCCTTTTCGATGAAGAGCCCAGAAAGCAGCTCGAGTCCGTGCTGTGAACCGGTGGTCATCACGATGTCTTCGACCGACGACTTGATTCCCTCGAGTGCCATAAGTTCGCGAACCTGGTCGCGCAACTTGGCGTCACCCTGGCCGCCAGAGTATTGAATGGCAAGGTCGC
>JBBAMO010000221.1:0-1663 GCA_040402495.1 Rhodoluna sp. | reverse complement strand
GTCGACGGCAAAACCCGCAAGATTGCGTTGGATGTCGCGTACACCCGCCCTGGTGCCAATGGACAGAGTTTCGCTGTCGTTAAGTGCAACGATCCCCTTCTCGGTGAGGTATCTAGCGAAGACACGCGAACCATTGCCACACATCTCGGCCACTGAGCCGTCTGAGTTGTAGTAGTCCATAAACCATTCGGCATGCGGGTCTTCTTGAAGCGAGGCCGCGCCTGCTTCAAGGTTTGCGCTCTTGATCACACGGATGACGCCGTCGGCACCGACGCCGAAGTGTCTGTCGCAAATCTTTGCAATCTGAGCCGAAGTTAGCTTGATTTTGCCCTCGGGGTCGAAAAAGAGCACGAAATCGTTGCCAGTTCCGTGGCCTTTTGTGAACTCCAAGATGTTTGCCATGCTGAAAGCCTATTGCTAGCCCAGTGAAACTTGAGACTCGACCAACGCAAGCGCGCTTGCCGTGGCTTTGGGGTCTTGATAGTCAAGCCAGTTGATTCTTGCGTCGCGGCGGAACCATGACATCTGGCGACGCGCGTATCTGGCGGTGAGCAGAGCTGTTTGCTCGATGGCTTCATCCTGGGTGATTAGACCATCCAACTGGGCCAAGGCTTGCGCGTATCCGATCGCGCGTGAAGACGTCTTTCCATCCCTGATTCCCAACGGGATAAGCGACTCAACCTCGGCCAAGAGGCCGGTGGCCCACATCTTGGCGGCTCGCGTATTCAAGCGCTCAACCAGATGTGCGCGCTCGGAGTTGAGCCCGATCTCGAGTACTGGCTGCCAGGATTCTGGGGTATCCGGAAGGGATGCCGCAAATGGCTGCCCGGTGACGGTGACAATTTCGATTGCGCGAACCACTCGCCGGCCGTTGAGTGGGTCAATTCTGGAGGCTGCGATTGGATCTAGCGCTTGCAATCGGCGATGCATTTCATTCGGGCCAAGTTCGAGTAACTCCGCTTCCAAGCCGGCTCGAAGATCTTCGTCGCGAGCCGGAAACTCGAAGGTGTTCAAGATCGCAGCGGCATAGAGCATGGATCCCCCACAAATAATCGGTGTGACTCCCCTGCTCTGAAGCTCTTCGATTTTGGCTCTTGCCACTGTTTGATAATCGGCAGCCGTTGACTCATCGGTGATTTCGAGCCAATCGAGAAGGTGATGCTGCACTCCGCGGCGCTCGACCTGAGGAAGCTTTGCTGTGCCGATGTCCATGCCTCGGTAGAACTGCATTGAATCGCAGTTGACTATCTCGGCTTGACCACCGAGTTTGGTTATGTGCTGTGCGATGTCGAGGGCAAGGTCTGACTTGCCAGCGCCGGTTGGGCCAACTATTGCAATCAGGCGAGTCATGTTTAGCTTCTGCGAAGGCTTGGGAGTCCAAGACCTACGGAAGTCTTGCCGGTTGCCGAGGCTTCTGCCGGCACGCCGCAAGAAAGCGCTTGAGCAAGATCCCAAGCGTCTCCGGCACGAGTGCGGCGCAGGCTTGCGCTGGCGGCATCGGTGACGTCGGCAATCAGGTGGTACGGGGCAGCTTCGGTGACAACAGCGGTGAGCAGGTCGCCTGGTCGCGGAACTTCGAAACCTAGAGGCAGAGAGATGTGAACGAGGCGATTGTCTCTGGCGCGGCCGGATTTGCCCAGTCGAAGACATCAAACCAGGTCGT
>JBBAMO010000220.1:0-1701 GCA_040402495.1 Rhodoluna sp. | reverse complement strand
CTACCGACCTTGGCCAATCGCACGACGTCGGGCTAAACATGACGGCTGTCAGGTTCGCGGGTGAACTGAACAACACAGATGCCCAGAGGGCCCTCGATCGCATCAAACGCGACCCTCGGGTGCTCACCGCTCAACTGGATCAGCAACTCAACTACTCGGCCGCATCCGTGCGCCCTGCGAAAAGCATCGTTTTGAAAAGTGCTGTCAAAGTAGCTACCGCAGCGCTTTTACCAAAAGCCGTGAACGCCTGGAGTGCGTTGACCTCAAGAACACCAAAAGTGCAAGTGTCCTGGGCGGCACCAAAATCGCTAAACGGCGGCAAGTTGGTTGGCTACCAGGTCGAAACCTCTTGGAACAGCAAAACCTGGACCACGGCGCTTTCAACATCACCGGTTCGATCTGCAACGATTTCGTCGGGACTCACCATCGGCACGGCAAAGTACTTCCGTGTTCGAGCGCTAACAAAAATCTCCGGTAAGACTGCCTTGGGCCAAGCTTCCGTCGCCGTCAAGGTAACGCCAGCCGTAGCCCCACTAGCGCCACTTTTTGACGGCCCAAACGTTATTTTCAAAGGGCAGTCGGCACACTGGTTGAACCAAAGCCTCAACGAGCGTGGTGGGCTACCTGCCACATATCAGGTGACCGCAGTTTCTTCTGCGGGAGAATCGTCATCCTGCACAACAATCAATCAAGCTTGCGAGCCCGCTGGCATGGCAGATGACACTCCATATACCTTCAAAGTAGTTGCCACAAATTCCCTTGCCTCTGCAACTTCGGTGTCAGTTTCCGATCCAATGTATGGTTCACAGTGGCACCTTTGGTCGGCGTTCGGAATTCAAGCTCACAAGGCGTGGCAGGTTACCAAGGGCAAGCCTTCTGTGGTTATTGCCGTGCTCGACAGTGGAATCACATCGCATCCAGATCTTGACGGCCAAACCGTTCAAGGCTTTGACTTCATCTCTTCGCCGTCGTCGTCTCACGACAGTCAAGCGCTTGGCGCAAACACTGGCGACTGGGATGCCGACCCAACCGACGTTGGTGACTACAGCGCAGGCAACAACTCTTCTTGGCACGGAACGCACGTTGCTGGCCTTATTGCGGCGGCACAAAACTCGGTCGGCGTTTCGGGTGTAGCGCCAGGCGTCAAAATTCTTCCAGTTCGCGTGCTTGGCACCAGCGGCGGCGAAACCTCTGACCTCATCGCCGCAATCAACTGGGCATCCGGGCTTCATGTGGCAGGTGTTCCAGATAATCAAAATCCTGCTCGAGTCATGAATCTTTCGATAGGCACCGAGACAGTATCTGGTTGCGACGCGGGAACTCAAGCCGCTTTCAGGTCGGCATGGGATCGCGGCGTAACGGCGGTCACGGCAGCAGGAAACGGCGACCGATTCGGAAACGCAATGCAAGCCATCTACTCTTATCCGGGCAACTGCTACCCGACCATAAACATTGGCGCTACTGGCTACAGTGGCGACAGTTCCTACTATTCAAACTACGGGCCAGGGGTTGACTTCTCGGCTCCGGGAGGCGACGACAAAGACGCACCGGCACCCTACACAAACGGCACCGATGGCCTACTGCTCTCAACCTGGAATCTTGGGCAGACAACCGTGGGAGCGGCAGACTACTCCCTCGAAGAAGGTACCTCGATGGCTTCGCCAATAGTGGCAGCTGTGGTCGGGTTGATTTATTCGGTTA
>JBBAMO010000219.1:0-1705 GCA_040402495.1 Rhodoluna sp. | reverse complement strand
GGGCGCCGCACATTTGCCGATGTCGCCCAACAGGCAGGCGCGCTTGGAAGACTTAGCCCTTTGGTACACACCACTCGAGCAGGATCGAACTGGATAAACCTTGAGCAGAGTGTCAAGCGTTTCGCGCACCGCCCAAGCGTTGGTGTACGGCCCGAAATACTTGACGTTCTTCAGCCCTCGATTGCGGGTTATGAAGGCTCGCGGAACTTCGTCGCCAATACTCACTGCAAGGTATGGATAAGACTTATCGTCCTTGAAAACCACGTTGTATGGCGGGTCGAACTCTTTGATCCACTGGAACTCAAGCTGCAGTGCTTCGTACTCCGACTTAACAATCGTCCACTGAACATCGACGGCCTTCACCACCATGCGGCGTGTGCGTTCGTGCAGTGAATCTAGAGGCGCGAAATACGAACTTAGTCTGGCTCGGAGGTTCTTTGCTTTGCCAACGTATAGAACTCGACCGGTCTCATCGAACCAGCGGTAGACACCAGGATTTGTCGGTATCTCCCCCGTTTTAGGTCGCCAGGCTAGGTCTTGAGCCATTGCTATTTACCGGACAGTAGCTCTGCTAAAAATTGACCTGTAAAAGACTTCTTCGATTTGGCAACCGTCTCTGGGGTTCCTACAGCAATTACCTCGCCACCGCGGGAACCGCCTTCGGGTCCCATGTCGATGAGCCAGTCAGCAGACTTGATCACATCGAGGTTGTGCTCGATCACAATGACCGAGTTCCCCTTGTCGACCAGCGAGTTGAGCACAATAAGTAGTTTTCTAACATCCTCGAAGTGCAAACCGGTAGTTGGCTCGTCTAGCACGTAGATGCTTCGACCGGTGGTGCGGCGTTGCAGCTCAGTGGCCAACTTCACGCGCTGCGCTTCGCCTCCCGAAAGTGTCGTCGCACTCTGCCCCAGTCGAACGTAGCCAAGACCAACGTCTACGAGTGTCTCTAAGTAACGAGCGATCTTGGTGATTGGTGCAAAGAACTCCGCGGCCTCTGCGATTGGCATTTCAAGTACTTCAGCGATGTTCTTGCCTTTGTACTTAATCTGCAGTGTTTCGCGGTTGTATCGTTCGCCGTGGCAAACCTCACACGCTACGTAAACATCCGGAAGGAAGTTCATCTCGATGCGAAGAGTTCCGTCTCCACTGCAAGCTTCGCAACGACCGCCCTTTACATTGAAAGAGAATCGGCCCTGCAGGTAGCCACGAGCTTTCGACTCTTGTGTGTCTGCAAAAAGCGAACGGATGTGGTCGAAAACGCCCGTATAGGTAGCTGGGTTTGATCGCGGTGTTCTACCAATCGGGTTCTGATCAACGTGGATGACCTTGTCTAGATGCTCTAGGCCTTCGACTCTCGTGTGCTTGCCGGCGATAACCTTTGCGCCGTTTAGTTGGTTCGAGAGCACAGCAAACAGTACGTCGTTGACCAGGCTCGACTTTCCCGAACCACTCACCCCTGTCACGGCAGTGAAAACACCAAGCGGAAATTCGGCGGAGACATCCTTGAGGTTATTTTCTTTTGCGCCAACGACCTTGATCATGCGATCGGTATCTACTGGTCGACGCGATTTTGGTGTTTCGATCTGCAGTTTTCCAGAAACATACTTACCAGTGATCGACTTGTCGTTTTTTAGGAGGTCGGCGTAGGCCGAGAGCACTCGTTACCCAGAAGGTTTGGCTCGAGCGCTCCAGAAGCTTGGGC
>JBBAMO010000218.1:0-1753 GCA_040402495.1 Rhodoluna sp. | reverse complement strand
GGTTGCCGGAGATTTGTCTAAGGTAATTTGGAAAACCGCTAGCGCCGAGATGACCGCTTTGTTTGACAGCTGGCAAACCATCCAAAAGACCTCTGTGAGACTTCCAAAAGCCGAGGCCGACGCACTCTGGAAGCGATTCTCCGCTGCCAGGAACAAATTCGATACTGCAAAGCGCGGATTCTTCTCAGCTCAGGATGGCGCAGTTAAGGCCGCGCGTGCCAAGAAGAATGAGGTTGTGGCAGCCGCTGAGGCTCTCGTGGGCTCAGACGCAGTTGTTGAGTACCGCAAACTTTTGGAAGCCTGGAAAGCCGCAGGACGCACGCCTGGCAAGGGCGACGACGCGCTGTGGGAACGATTCAAGGCTGCTGGAGACAAAATCTATAGCGCGAAGGCTGAGAAGTCTGCCGAGATTTCTGCTAGCCAGACCGAAGCCTTGGCAAGCAAGCTCGCACTCCTAGAAGAAGCCAAAAAGATCGACCCGAAAAGCAACCTGCAAGAGGCAAAACGACTTTTGCTCGACATTCAAAAGCGCTGGGAAAAGGCAGGGCGCGTTTCGCGCGAAGCCCTTCGCGACACCGATGACAAACTTCGATCAATCGAGAAAGCTGTTCGCGACGAGGAGCAAGAGCAGTGGCGCAAGTCTGATCCTGCAACCAAGGCGCGCACTAACGCTGTAGTTGAACAACTTGAAGAGTCAATCGCAAAGCTGAAGAAGCAGCTCGACGCCGCCACAGCAACGAAAGACGCAAAGAAGATTGCAGATGCGAAGTCTGCTCTTGAGTCCCGCGAGGCGTGGTTGAAAGTTGTGTTAGAGGGCGCTAACTAACTATTGCTTACCCGGTAGACGTCGTAGACGTTATCGATTCTTCGCACCGCATTGATTAGGTGCTCGAGAACCTGGGCGTCTCCCATTTCGAAGACAAATCGACTAAGCGCAACCCTGTCTGCCCTTGTCGATACCGAAGCCGAAAGTATGTTTACGTGGTGTTCGGCAAGAACGCGCGTAACGTCCGATAGTAGGCCGCCTCGATCTAGGGCTTCGATTTGAATCTGCACCAAGAAGAGACCCTTTGAGTTATCGGCCCAGCTCACATCCATCATTCGATCGGGCTGCTTGAGCAGTTCCTCAACGTTCTTACAGTCGTTTCGGTGCACTGAAACACCGGAGCCTCTAGTTACAAAACCAACAATCTTGTCGCCGGGTACTGGCGTGCAGCAGCGGGCAAGTTTGGCCATAACGTCTGAATCGCCTCGCACCAAAACGCCACTGTTATCTGCTCTGGACCTATCTGCGCTCGAGGTGCGGATTGGAATCTCAAAGGCTTCGTCTGAGTCGTCATCGTCGCCTAACGACGTGGTGAGTCGTTCGATGATCGACTGGGCGGAGGAATGTCCGTCTCCAACTGCCGCGTAAAGACTGTCTACATCTGGATAACGCAACTCCGATGCCAGCTTGGCAAGCGAATCGGCCGACATGAGACGTTGCAGAGGTAGGTTCTGCTTGCGCATTGCCTTGGCGAGAGCATCCTTGCCTGCCTCAATCGCTTCGTCGCGACGCTCTGCGGAAAACCACTGCTTGATCTTGGCCTTGGCGCGTTGTGACTTGACGAAGTTGAGCCAATCCTTGCTAGGCGCAGCATCGACGCTCTTAGACGTGAAAATCTCTACGACGTCGCCAGAGACGAGCTCAGTTTCGAGCGGTCACGTAGCGAGCCTCGGTTACGTCGAATGCCACGCTAAACGGGCAGTTGAT
>JBBAMO010000217.1:0-1757 GCA_040402495.1 Rhodoluna sp. | reverse complement strand
GGGCCCTTGCCTTCTAGCGCCTGACGACCATTGCCGCCGCGAAGCAGTTCAGACCGTGCTAGCCGAATTCGACTTGGATGCTTGCGCACTTGAGCTTCGTGGCCAGATTTCTGAGACCAAGGGTTCAAAGCAGACTCAGGCAATCAAGCGTTTGAAGGTTGTTAACTCGTTCATTCAGTCGAGCACCCCTCCAACCAGCATGGTCTTGGATGTTCTGCCGGTTCTTCCGCCAGAAATCCGTCCAATGGTTCAGCTTGATGGTGGCCGCTTTGCTACCTCAGACCTCAACGACCTATACCGTCGTGTGATCAACCGCAACAACCGTCTAAAGCGCTTCATCGACCTCGGTGCTGTGCCAAAGACCATTCTGAACAACGAAAAGCGCATGCTTCAGGAAGCCGTTGACGCACTGTTCGACAACGGTCGCCGTGGTCGTGCAGTTACCGGTACCGGTAACCGTGCCCTCAAGTCGCTATCTGACTTGCTAAAGGGTAAGCAGGGTCGTTTCCGCCAGAACCTTCTAGGTAAGCGCGTGGACTACTCGGGCCGTTCGGTTATCGTTGTTGGTCCTCAGCTAAAGCTGCACCAGTGTGGTCTGCCTAAGTTGATGGCTCTCGAACTCTTCAAGCCTTTCGTTATGAAGCGCCTTGTCGACCAGGGTCTAGCTCAGAACATCAAGAGCGCCAAGCGCATGGTTGAGCGTAGCCGTCCGCAGGTTTGGGGAGTACTTGAAGAAGTAATCCGCGAGCGTCCGGTGCTACTAAACCGTGCACCAACCCTGCACCGTCTAGGTATCCAGGCTTTCGAGCCACAGCTAGTAGAAGGTAAGGCAATCCAGCTGCACCCACTCGTATGTTCTGCGTTCAACGCCGACTTCGATGGCGACCAGATGGCTGTTCACCTTCCGCTATCGGTTGAGGCTCAGGCCGAAGCCCGCATCCTGATGCTTGCATCGAACAACATCCTTAAGCCATCTGATGGTCGCCCGGTTGCTGTTCCTACCCAAGACATGATCATCGGTCTGTTCTTCATGACCGGTGTCAAGGATGGCGCTGTAGGCGAAGGCAAGGCATTCGGTTCGGTTGCTGAAGCACTCATGGCATTCGACGTGAAGGCTCTAGACATCCAGGCCAAGGCCAAGATCCGCATCGATGGCGAACTACGCGAGACCACCCTTGGTCGCGCGCTGTTCAACGAGACCCTACCTGCCGACTACGAGTACGTTGAGTACCAGGTTGGCAAGAAGGAAATCGGCAAGATTGTTGCCGACCTCGTCGAAACCGAAAGCCGCACCGAAGTTGCACAGTCGCTAGACCGCATCAAGGATGCAGGCTTCTACTGGGCCACTCGTTCGGGTGTTTCAATGTCTATCGCCGACGCCAACTTCGACGTCTCTGGCAAGTTTGACAAAGAGCGCTCAAAGCTGATCATCGAAGGTGAAAAAGAACACACCAAGATTCAGGAAGCATTCGACAACGGTCTGTCATCAGACACCGAGCGTCGCGACGCACTTGGACAGTTGTGGTTCAACAAGACCAACGAAATCCAGACCCTACTTCAGGCCTCGATTCCAACCGACAACGCCATCAACTCGATGGTTACCTCGGGTGCTCGTGGTAACTGGCTACAGATTCGTTCGATCATCGGTATGCGTGGCCCAGTTGCCACCTCATCCGGTGACTTCGCACCGATGCCTGTGAAGGGTAACTACCTAATTGGTCTAACCGCCAACGAGTACTTCATTAACGCAACCGGTG
>JBBAMO010000216.1:0-1768 GCA_040402495.1 Rhodoluna sp. | reverse complement strand
CAGTCAACTTCGCCCTCTGCATTCATAGGCGTGACTAGAGCGACCAGCACCTGGCCAAAAATATCTTTGTGTAGCGACATAACAGCAAGCCTATCGGTTGGCCACCACGGAGGCGATGGCGATGTTAAACGAAAAGGCATCGAACCTTCGCTCGATGCCTATTCGCGCAAAACTTACGGAGCTACGCGACCGTTCTTGTTGAACGCTTCGTAGGTGTAAGGCATAAGCTCTGCCCAGGCGTCTTCCATCTTCTCGGCACACATCTCGATCTCGCGCTGAGGGAATGAAGGAAAGTGCGTGCCTTCGCGGCTGGTGCGCAGACTTAGGAAGTTCATTAGGGCACGCGAGTTCATGGTTACGTACATGCTCGAGTAGATGTTGAGCGGAAGCACGATACGAGCAACTTCGCGGGCAACCCCAGCCTCAAGCATGCGCTTGTAAGACTCGTAAGCCTGCAGCGAAGTGGTGCGAGATTCCTGCTCAACCAGAGCTACCTGCTCGGCAGAACCTGGAATGAACTCGTAGTGACCCGTCTTACCAATCTGAACAAGGTTGCGCTCAGGACCTGGCACATAGAACACCGGGCTGAGCTCCTTGTATCGACCTGATTCTTCGTTGTATGAAGCAATGCGGTGACGCATGAATTCGCGGAACACAAAAATCGGTGCCTGCACGTAGAAAGTCATCGAGTTGTGCTCGAATGGCGAACCGTGGCGGTCGCGCATCAGGTAGTTGATGAGCCCCTTGTCGCGTTCGGTTGCCTCGGTTCCTGCCGATGCTGACTCTAGAGTTTGTTCTCCCTGAGTTGACACGCGGGCAGCAAAAAGCACATCGGAGTCTTTGGCGTTTGAACGCACTAGTTCGACGGTTACGTCGCTACGGAAAATGATATCTGACACGCAGACAATGCTATCTGGGCAAGCGTTCGCAAGATTGCGTAACACTCCAAAAACCCGCAGAGGTTCAACCTAACCTTGAATCATGACTCCCGAGAATCGCATCCTGGTGCTGTTGGCAATTTTTGCTGCGGCAACACTGGTTGGCGTTTTTTGGAAGGTTACTACCGGTCGCGCAAAGCACACGGATGGCTCGCAAACGGTGGATCTAGCAGAGTTGCACGCCGTGAAAAACGGGCAGCCTGTTACTGGCTTTGGTTCCCGCGTCACGTTTTTGCAGTTCTCGGGTGAGTTCTGCAGCCAGTGCCCTCCCACCGCTCGAGTGTTAGCCGAGCTAGAGGCCAAGACGCCAGGTGCGCTGCACATCGAGGTAGACATCACCAATCGCCTAGACCTGGCAAAAAAGTTCAACGTTTTGCAAACCCCAACCACCTTGGTGCTCGATAAGCGCGGCGTGATTTTGTCGCGCATTGCCGGGTCGCCAAAAACCACAACCCTCGAATCAGAGTTAGGAACATTCGCAATCTAATGTCAAACAAACAAATCGATCCACGCGGACCTCGTTTCGGTGCCGCCATCACAACTGTTTTGCTAGCCACCGATGTGTACCTGGCTCTCGACCCAGCAACGCTACCCAACGCCTTCTGGTTGCTAACCGTAATCACCGCGCTCTTTGCAATTGGTGCGTTCTTTGGCAACAGCCGCCACCCTTACGGTTGGATCTTCAAGACCTTCGTTCGCCCGCGTCTGGCTGCACCTAAAGAACTCGAAGATGCCGCAGCGCCGCAGTTTGCTCAGTTGATTGGCCTTTTGGTTGCTGAAAGCACAACACCGTCGAACCACTTTGGCCCCGCGATTTGGGTGTAAGTGGG
>JBBAMO010000215.1:0-1774 GCA_040402495.1 Rhodoluna sp. | reverse complement strand
CGAACCGCTAGGAGCTATGGGCAGCGACACCCCTATCGCGGCCATTTCTGACCGACCTCGATTGTTGTTCGACTATTTCGTTCAGCAGTTTGCGCAGGTCACTAACCCGCCTCTGGACAGCATCCGAGAAGAAGTTGTTACCTCGCTAAGCACAGGACTCGGCCCTGAACGCAATCTGCTAACTGCAACGCCAGAACACGCTCAGCAAATCATCCTTGGTTTCCCAGTTCTAAACAACGACGAACTGGCAAAGATTCAGCACGTAGACGCAATACCTGGGCTTGGAAAATCACAGGTCATTAAGGGCCTCTACCGCGTCGACGGCGGTGCCGACGCACTCGCTGCACGCATCCGTGAATTATTTACCGAGGTAGATGAGGCGATTGAAGCTGGTGTCACCTACCTAATTCTCAGCGACCGAGACAGCAACCGCGAACTCGCACCAATTCCATCGCTCTTGCTAACTTCGGCAGTTCACCACCACCTGATTCGTTCTGGAACTAGAACGCGCGCCGGTCTGGTCGTTTCCGCTGGCGACGTTCGCGAAGTTCACCACGTGGCTGCCCTGATTGGCTATGGAGCGGCAGCGGTTAACCCTTACCTCGCAATGGAATCTGTAGAGCAGATGGTCGCCTCTGGACAGCTTGTTGGAATCACAGCGCAAAAAGCCAACTACAACCTAATAAAGGGTTTGGGCAAGGGCGTGCTCAAGATCATGTCGAAGATGGGAATTTCTACCGTCTCGTCCTACAGCGGCGCACAGGTATTCGAAGCTATCGGTCTTAGTAAAGAGTTTGTCGACACATATTTCACCGGCACCACAAGCCAGCTTGGTGGTATCGGACTCGAGGTGATTCACCAAGAAATTGAGTCGCGCCACAAGAGCGCCTATCCAATTGAGCGTGCAACAAACCCGCACACTTCGCTTGAAACAGGAGGCGATTACCAATGGCGCCGCGATGGTGCACCGCACCTCTTCAACCCTGAAACAGTATTCAAGCTTCAACACTCAACCCGCACAAAGCGTTACGACATTTTCCGCGAGTACACCAAGCTAGTCGACGACCAAGCCGAAAATCTCATGACCTTGCGTGGATTGTTCAAGCTTCGCGAAGGTGTACGTCCCGCTGTCAGCATCGACGAGGTTGAGTCGACAGCAGAGATTATCAAGCGATTCTCAACTGGCGCTATGTCTTACGGTTCTATTTCACCGGAGGCACACGAGACGCTTGCTATAGCCATGAACCGTATCGGCGGAAAGTCGAACACTGGAGAGGGTGGCGAGGACGTTGAGCGCCTACTAGACCCGAGTCGTCGTTCCAGCATTAAGCAGGTCGCCTCAGGGCGCTTTGGCGTTACAAGCATGTATCTGACTCACGCAGACGACATTCAAATCAAGATGGCTCAGGGTGCAAAACCAGGTGAAGGTGGTCAGCTACCTCCGAACAAGGTCTATCCGTGGATCGCCCGAATTCGTCACGCGACTCCAGGTGTTGGTCTTATCTCACCTCCACCTCATCACGACATCTATTCGATCGAAGACCTCAAACAACTGATTTTCGACCTTAAGCGCGCCAATCGCGAGGCTCGTGTGCACGTGAAACTGGTAAGCCAAGTCGGTATCGGAACCGTTGCAGCCGGAGTTGCAAAAGCAAAGGCTGACGTCATCTTGGTATCAGGCCACGATGGCGGCAGCTCCAAGTGCAACCGACTCGATCAACCCAGAGCTCGGCCCGCGCTTCTTGATTTCTAAAACACCGATGCTGCGCTCGCG
>JBBAMO010000214.1:0-1787 GCA_040402495.1 Rhodoluna sp. | reverse complement strand
TGCAGTTGCAATCCCTAGCATGCGTGGCTTTCAGTTCGGTATCGAGTTCCGCGGATCGCCGAGCTGACCCTTGTAGGTAATCTCGGTTGCTGCGCTAGCTGCCAACTTAGGAGTGAAAGTAACGGCCGTACCCGTGATGGTTAGGTGAACAGATTCGTTCTCCCACCACAAACGCGAGTACTTGACTTGGTCATAGGTGCCCAGACCAATGTTTACGCGAATGTAGTAGTCGCCAGCCGCAACTGGCAGACCGCTCTGAACGTTGTTGTTCCAGCCAGTGCTTGCGTGATCGGCTGCCTTCACATACTGGTAGCCATTAGCTGCCGGAACGTAAGTGGTGCCTGGAATTGGGTTTACCAAAGATGCACCGGCGGTGTAGGCAGTACCTGCAGCGATGGTTACATCAGCAGTGCCGCCATTAATCGTGGTGGTAACAGTGGTTTCAACAGAGCAGTTGAAGTTGTAGGTGCGAGGCAGCAACGAGGTGTCGGTTGGAGTAAATACAACCGTCTTGTTGCCCCATGGGTTTGCAAGGTTGGTGGTTTGGCCACTCATTCTCACGGTGATTGAGCCGATGGTCCAGTCCACTGCCGAAGCCGGGAACTCAACGCCATCGAGGGTTACCTTGCCAGATGCGCCGAAGCCATCTGGGCCGGTAAGCGACAAGGTAGCAGGGCTGTAGACGCCGATTGCATCCTTGGTACACAGACCAGAGCCTGGGCTAAATACAGTCGGCTGTGGTGCGTTGCCAACATATTGCATGCCTCGGTCTTGGTAGACGGTGCCGATGTTGGTTACAACACGAAGGCCAACCCAACGAACAGGAACGATGTCGCGTGATGCGTGGAACTTGAACGAAGTTGCCGTGATGTCGTAAGGAACGACTGCAACGTCTCGGTTTGAGTAGTAGTCAACGAGAGTCACCTTGGTGCTTGCGCCGTTGTCGGTGCCAGCTAGGGCAGTTCCGGTAACGATGAACACGTCGCTCACGTCGAGTTCTGCATCGAAGGTATGAGCCTGATTGGTGCGTCCGTTGTCCACGGCAGCTGCAACCTGCACGATTGCCGGGTTCAAATCGTTTCTAACCGCAGAAATGAATCCCTTGGCCAAAGTTACGGTTCCTGCACCGGCAGCAGGTGTTACGACCACGTCGTAGGTGCCGGCCGCAATCGCTGGAGAAACTAGCTCAATAAGAGTGTCGGTCCAGGTAGTTGCGGTTACCGACTGGGTGCCGAACTTGACCACACCCGAGGTACCGAAGCCGGTTCCTTCGATGCGAAGTAGCGAACCACCAGAGTTGAAGCCGTTAGGCGTGTATCCACCTGTGTAGCTGTACCAGCCAGTTGCGAAGTTGAAGGCTTCATTCTTTGGATTAGAGCCAAAGTAGGCGACCTTTGGAGCGTTGACCTTCACCGATGTAGTGAAAGGGGTGGTTGCTCCAGTTGGAGTTACCACAATTACAACCGAACCGGTCGCGGTGGTAGGAATTACAACACCTGAAATTTTGGTGCCGTTATCGGTAGCGCTGTAGTTGATTGCGGCGGCAGAGCCAACCTTGATCTTTCCGGCAGAGCCGAAGCCAACACCGTTAATTACTACCTTCGCTGCATCGCCAACTGCGCTTGAGGCAATCGATGAAGGAACCACCGAGGTGACTCCTGGAGTGGCTGCGTAGGTAAGTGCGCCAGCCTTGGTGAGGGTTGCTGCAGTCGAACCAACAACGATGTCGGTGACCAAGGTGGCGTTCGTTGGCAACGGCAGCGACGATGCTGAGGCGCTTGCCCAGT
>JBBAMO010000213.1:0-1788 GCA_040402495.1 Rhodoluna sp. | reverse complement strand
CAACCGCTCCGGCGATGATCATGGTGACGCACCACCTAGAAGAGATCCCTCCTGGCTTCACGCACGCGCTGATTTTGGTGAAAGGCGCCATCTTCGCAGCCGGGGAGATTGCGCACACCGTCACAAGCGAAAAGATTTCAGAAGCCTTCGGCATGAACATCGATGTAGATTTCGTCGATGGAAGGTATCGCGCTAGAGCGCACTAGTCTGGTATAGTTTTCCTCTGGTGCTGTTGCATCAATCAATCACGGCGAAAGCCAAAATTTTTATCTTTAGAAAGTTTTTCTTATGAAGGCTGACATCCACCCAAAGTACGAGCAGATCGTTTTCCGCGACCTAGCTTCGGGCATTGCGTTTCTAACCCGTTCAACGGTTACCGCAACCAAGACCATCGAATGGGAAGACGGCAACACCTACCCAGTGTTCGACGTTGAAATCTCGTCGGCTTCGCACCCGTTCTACACCGGAAAGCAGCGCATCATGGACTCTGCCGGTCGCGTGGAGAAGTTCAACACTCGCTACAAGGGCTTCGGCGCTTAGTAACGCAAACTTTAGAAAACCCCCGTCAATCGACGGGGGTTTTTGTTTACTCGCTCTGAAACTTGAGCGGCCAACCAATTTGGGCCTTAAAGCTAGGGTCTTTGCCCTGCATGAATCTTGCGAAATCTAGGTCTAAATCTTTGCTCCATCCCACCTGCAAAGAGTGCAACTGCGAAGCATCGATGTCTAGACGATCGCGAAACTTGCGGGCAATTGCCTGAGCCACACGGCCAGCTGCCACGGCGTCGGCAGTTGCGTTGTGAGCATCGGTGAGCTTCACGCTGTAGTGCTCGGCTGTGAGTTCGAGACGGCGCTTGCCGCCGCGGTAACGGTCTAGGAATTTGTCGATCACCAGTGGGTCGATTACTGGGCCTGGGTTTTCGAGAGGCTCGATGCCGTGACGAAGAGCCTCAAAATGCAAGATGGTGAAGTCGTACGGTGCGTTGTAAGCAACCACCGGGATGCCCTGCCTAAAGTATTCGCGCAACTTGGCAACGATCTCAGCAACGACCTCAGCTGCTGGGCGACCATCTCTCGCGGCAATCTCATTAGTGATGCCGTGCACCGATGTTGCGATCGGTGGAATGTCGATACCTGGATTGGCCAACCACTCGATGTCTTCACCAATCAGGTTTCCGTCTTCATCAATCACAGCAGCGCAGGCGGTAACGATACGCGCCTCTTTGAGATCGAGTCCGGTGGTTTCTAGGTCGAATACGGCGAGCTTTTTGGCCCATGCAGGTAGTTCGACGGGTGCGTCTTCAAAGAGATAGTCATTCACGAGTTCAGACTAATGGCGCTGACAGACAATAAGCGTGAGGCTAGACCGCCAGGCCAACGCCGTTGGCTACCTCGGATGCGGCGTCTGCCTTGTTTAGGCAGAAGATGTGTAGCCCAGGCGCGCCAGCAGCCAGCAGCGCCTTACCGAATTCGATCGTGAATTCCATTCCGATTCGCTTGGCTTCATCGTCGTTAGTGGCAGCCTCAAGTTTGGCTAAAAGCTCGACTGGAATCTTTGCCCCGCTGAGTGAAGCCATGCGGATAACCTGCTTAGCGTTTGAAATAGGCATCAGCCCGGGCAAAATCGGCATGGTTACGCCGGCAGCATCGGCTTCGGCGCGCAAGTTGATGTAGTCGGCGACATCGTAGAAAAGTTGGGTCACTGCAAACGAAGCGCCAGCGTCTTGTTTTAGTTTGAGAACACGGATGTCTTGCGCAAAATCTTTCGACTCTGGGTGACCTTCTGGA
>JBBAMO010000212.1:0-1804 GCA_040402495.1 Rhodoluna sp. | reverse complement strand
TAGGCAAGTTGATAGAAGACCAGATGAACTTGGCCGTCTCGAGAGCTGCCTCGTACGATGTCGTCACGACCGACACCTGGATTTCGATGGGTCAAGAATTCGCCAAAGAGCAGCGCCTGCAAGATTTCGCAGGCTACACAATCGATGCAGACCTAATGAAGCACGCCGCTTCAGATGCAATCTTTTTGCACTGCTTGCCAGCGTTCCGCGGGTACGAAGTGTCTGCGGATGTAATCGACGGACCACAATCGGTCATTTGGGACGAAGCCGAGAACCGCCTGCACGCCCAAAAGGCGCTCATGGTCTGGCTCGCCCAAAACGCTGGCTAACCTGCCCGTTTGTCTCGCCAAAGTAAGATTGAACAAATATCGCGTTCTACTTTCGCGCAAGGCAAAGTCGATAAGCGCGTTTTCGTTTTAGGAGCTCAATGTCAGGCAGCGGTTCGAACTCACTGTGGGGGAGTCGCTTTGAAGGCGGACCTTCCGAGGCTCTTGCTGCCCTAAGCCGCTCGGTTCACTTCGACTGGCGCCTAGCTGAGTACGACATTGCCGGCAGCCTGGCTCACATCAAAGCCTTGCACCAGGCCGGCTACCTAACCACCGCCGAACTCGCTGCTCTTGAAAAGAACTTCGGCGAACTTCTCAAGCGCGTTCAGAGCGGGTCGTTCGGGCCAAAAGAAACCGACGAAGATGTCCACGGTGCGCTCGAGCGCGGCCTCATCGAAATCGCTGGTGCCGAACTCGGTGGCAAGGTTCGCGCCGGTCGCTCGCGCAACGACCAGATCGCAACTTTGATTCGCAAGTACCTGCTCGACTCAGCCGCGGTAATCGAAGAGTTAGTCCTCGACCTGGTGCGCGTTTACACCGATCGCGCCGAAGAAAACATGGGCGTTGCTATGCCCGGTCGCACACACTTTCAGCACGCCCAGCCGGTGCTGCTTTCACACCACCTTTTGGCACACGCGTGGCCATTGGTTCGCGACCTAGAGCGCCTCGACGACTGGCGCAAGCGCGCATCGTTGTCGCCTTATGGCTCGGGCGCATTGGCCGGTTCAACCTTGGGTCTCGACCCACGACTAGTTGCGGCCGAGCTTGGGCTCAGCGGTGTGATGCAAAACTCCATGGATGCCACGGCAAGCCGCGATGTTGTGGTTGAGTTCGCGTTCATCTGCAGCCTTATCGGAATCAACCTTTCTCGCTTTGCCGAAGAAATCATCATCTGGGCTAGCGCCGAGTTCGACTACGTCAAACTCGACGACGCTTTCTCAACCGGATCTTCGATCATGCCTCAGAAGAAAAACCCAGACATCGCCGAGTTGGCCAGAGGCAAGGCAGGTCGACTCATCGGCGACCTAACCGGTCTTCTAGCCATGATCAAGGGCCTTCCGCTTGCTTACAACCGCGACCTCCAAGAAGACAAAGAACCAGTGTTCGACGCAGTTGACACCCTTACCGTTCTGCTGCCTGCCTTCACCGGAATGGTTGCCACCCTGCAGTTCAACAAGAACCGCATGGAGTTGCTTGCACCTGCCGGCTTCAGCCTGGCCACCGATGTAGCCGAGTGGCTAGTCAAGCAAAAGGTTCCCTTCCGCGACGCTCACGAGATCACCGGCAAGTTGGTTTCTTACTGCGAACAGAACAACCTGCAGCTGCACCAGGTGCCAGACGCCGACATGGCGACCATTTCTCCCAAGCTCACGCCAGAGGTTCGCGAAGTTCTAAGCGTCGATGGCAGCATCCGCAGCCGCTCGGTTCTGATTAACTCTTTCAACGCCAGCAAAAACATGTCTTGGCCGCCAAAAGAG
>JBBAMO010000211.1:0-1814 GCA_040402495.1 Rhodoluna sp. | reverse complement strand
CATATCGCAATGTTAGTGAAAGGGCGCAATTAGCGAATAACATTTGGCTATGAACAAGCAACTACGCGTTTTCGGTATGGTGCTCGCAGGTGGCGAGGGTAAACGCCTCATGCCGTTGACGGCAGACCGAGCCAAGCCGGCGGTTCCATTTGGTGGCTCTTACCGTTTGATCGACTTTGCGCTATCTAACCTCGTCAACTCGGGGCTTCGCCGCATTGTTGTTTTGACTCAGTACAAGTCGCACTCTCTAGATCGCCACATCTCGCAAACCTGGCGCATGTCTCCACTACTTGGTTCATACGTAGCTTCGGTTCCTGCGCAGCAGCGCCTTGGCAAGCGCTGGTTCTCTGGCAGCGCCGACGCCATTTTGCAGAGCATGAATCTGCTGAGCGACGAGCGTCCTGACATCGTTGTTGTGGTTGGCGCAGACCACGTTTACCGAATGGACTTCGAGCAGATGGTGCAGGCCCACATTGAGTCCGGCAAGGGTGTGACCGTGGCTGCCATCCGTCAGCCGATTTCGATGGCGAACCAGTTTGGTGTCATCGAGGTCGACCCGAAGAACACCAGCAAGATTTCGGCCTTCCTTGAAAAGCCTCAAGACCCAAAGGGTCTTCCAGACTCCCCCAATGAGGTATTGGCGTCGATGGGAAACTACGTCTTCACAGCCTCATCTCTTATCGAAGCTATCGAGCAGGATGCGTTGCGCGAAGATTCCAACCACGATATGGGTGGCGACATCGTGCCCTACATGGTTGCCAAAGACGACGCCGGTGTTTACGACTTCACCTTCAATGAGATTCCAGGATCAACAGAGCGCGACCACTCCTATTGGCGCGACGTTGGAACGATCGATTCTTACTACGACGCCCACATGGACCTAATCTCGGTAATGCCGATCTTTAACCTTTACAACAGCGACTGGCCAATCTTTACCCAGCAGGTAAACCTTCCGCCAGCCAAGTTCGTACACGACGGCGAGGGCAATCAAGGTAGAACTACCGACTCGATCGTGTCGCTCGGAGTTGTCGTTTCTGGCGGTGTGGTTGAGCGCTCCGTGCTCTCCCCCTGGGTCAAGGTTTCGTCGCACGCTCTAGTCACAGACTCGGTTTTGCTAGACGGAGTGCAGATCGGCAGAAACTCAACTGTGCGACGCGCCATCCTTGACAAGGGTGTTGTTATCAACGACGGAGCCATGGTTGGCATCGATCGCCAGCGCGACATCGATCGTGGATTTACTGTGACCGAAACCGGCATCACTGTTGTTGGCAAGGGCGTTGTAGTAAATCCGTGACCAAGTTTTTAGTGATCTTTGATGTCGACTCGACGCTCATCGAAGATGAGGTAATCGAACTGCTGGCCGAAGCTGCCGGCAAGCGCGCTGAAGTTGCAGACGTTACCGAGAGAGCCATGCGCGGCGAGTTGGATTTTGCCGAATCGCTTCGAGAGCGTGTTTCTACGCTGGCTGGATTGCCCGCTTCCGTAATCGATGAAACCTACGCGCGCATCAACATCACGCGTGGTGCTCAGGCTCTGATAGAGCACATCCATGCCAACGGTGGCAAAGTCGCGGCAGTTTCGGGAGGCTTTAGTCAACTTCTCGCACCTCTAGCAGCAAAACTAGACCTCGATTTCTGGAAGGCCAACGATCTAGAAATTGTGCATGGTTTGCTTACTGGAAAAGTAAGTGGCGCGATCGTCGATCGAGAGGCGAAGGCAGACGCTCTGCAAACCTGGGCCACCGAACTCGGGCTTGGACTCGACAAAACCATTGCCGTTGGTGATGGTCTGTAGGCGTTGTAGCCAATCCATGC
>JBBAMO010000210.1:0-1836 GCA_040402495.1 Rhodoluna sp. | reverse complement strand
AGGCGCCGACAACGATGGTGCCAAACGAGTGGGCCGCAATGGTCAAGTTGCCCTTGAGCTTCAAAGCGTCTATGAACTCGGCGAGCCATTTTGCGTAGTTAGCGATGCTGTGCTCAACCTTGAGTGCCGGGCTTTCGCCGAAGCCAGGCAAGTCTGGAACATAGCAATCGAAATCGGGTAGCGCACCAACAATCGCAGCCAAACCTTCGTGCGTTCCACGGTAGCCGTGAATCAAGATGATGCTGCCCTTGCTTTTCTCGGTCGCTGCGTAGAACCAATAGGGCGTCGCGACCATCTTGGTGTTTGCTACGAGTGGCTTTGCTCGCGTGGCTGCGAGCTCGGTGAGTGCTGGCGCTTGAAGCTTCATGAACCTAGACCGAGAAGTACTTAGCCTCTGGGTGGTGCAGAATCATTGCGTCGGTCGACTGCTCAGGGTGCAACTGCAACTCTTCGCTCAAAGTGACACCGATAAGTTCCGGCTTCAAAAGTTCAACCATCTTGACTCTGTCTTCGAGATCTGGGCAGGCAGGATAGCCAAATGAATAGCGCGCTCCTCGGTAATCGAGTTTGAACAAACCTTCAACCTCTTGCGGTTCGTCGGCAGCGAAACCAAGGTCTTCTCGAACACGCTGGTGCCAAAACTCGGCTAGGGCTTCGGTCAACTGAACCGAAAGGCCGTGCACTTCGAGATACTCGCGGTATTCGTTTTTGGCATATAGATCAGCCGCGAACTCGGACACCCGATTGCCCATGGTCACCAGCTGGAACGGCACCACATCAATTTTTCCAGAATCCTTGGAAGCTACAAAGTCGCTTAGGCAAAGGTGTCGGTCGCGCTGCTGGCGGGGAAACTTGAAGCGAAGACGCTCGGTTCCTGGGATGCCGCCGCTGCCTCCGTCGGTTGCGCCATCTGGGCCGTGGTGAAGAATCACGAGATCGTCGCCGTCGCTTACCGCCGGGAAATAACCGTAGACAACTGCGGCCTCAAGAAGACCTTCGGTTTGAATACGGTCGAGCCACAAACGAAGTCGAGGTCGGCCCTCGGTTTCAACCAGTTGCTCGTAAGAAGCACCTTCGTCTCCACGACCAGGCTTGAGCCCCCACTGCCCCATAAACGTGGCGCGCTCGTCTAGGAACGAAGCGTAGTCGCGAAGTGGAATTCCCTTCACGATGCGGATTCCCCAAAACGGCGGTGTCGGAACATCGTTGTCTTCGGCTACATCTGAACGGGCGGGCATCAACTCCGGAGCGGTTCTTTCGAGCAGGTTGCCCTTCGGTGTTACCCGCTTTTTTAGCGCGGGCAGCTCTACGTCTTCACCGCGCTGGTAACGCACCAGGGTGTCCATGAGGCGCAGACCTTCGAAGGCGTCGCGTGCATAACGGACTTCACCTTCGTATATCTCGGCTAGGTCTTGCTCGACAAATGCTCTGGTTAGCGCTGCTCCCCCGAGGATGACGGGCCAGCGAGCAGCAACTCCGCGCTGGTTCATCTCTTCGAGATTTTCTCTCATAACCTGGGTAGATTTCACGAGCAAACCGCTCATGCCAATCACATCTACGTTGTGCTCTTCTGCCGCCGAAAGAATGTCGTTGACCGATTGTTTGATGCCGATGTTTACGGTGTCGAATCCGTTATTGCTGAGAATGATGTCGACCAGGTTCTTACCGATGTCGTGAACATCGCCGCGAACGGTAGCAAGAAGAATCTTGCCTTTACCTTTGTCGTCAGTCTTCTCGATGTGAGGCTCTAGATGAGCCACTGATGCCTTCATAACTTCGGCACTCTGCAGAACGAAAGGCAACTGCATCTCGCCCTTGCCAAAAAGCTCTCCAACA
>JBBAMO010000209.1:0-1838 GCA_040402495.1 Rhodoluna sp. | reverse complement strand
TAGCATCGTTTGGTTTCAAGCATGTTGACGACTTCAACCGCGCCATCGTTGCCGGCACCGTGAAGCCTAAAGAAAATAGCCAACGCGTGCTTCAGCCATACCCATATCTTTTGGTGGTCGTAGACGAGCTTGCCGACCTCATGATCGTTGCACCACGCGATGTCGAAGATTCCATCGTGCGAATCACTCAGTTGGCTCGTGCCGCCGGTATTCACCTTGTTTTGGCTACTCAGCGTCCATCGGTAGACGTGGTCACCGGTCTCATTAAAGCCAACGTGCCAAGCCGCCTGGCTTTCTCGGTTTCATCGGTCACCGACTCTCGAGTAATCCTCGATCAGCCTGGGGCCGAAAAGCTAATCGGTCAGGGCGATGCTCTGTTCTCGCCTATGGGCACCAACAAGCCAATGCGCGTCCAGGGGGCCTGGCTTGCCGAAGACGAACTTCACAAGATTGTGGATCACGTCAAGGCTCAAATGGCTCCTGAATACCGCGAAGATGTTGCCGAGGTGCAGCAAACCAAAATCGTCGATGCCGACATCGGCGACGACCTAGAAGTTCTTCTTTCGGCAGCCGAGCTGATCGTGTCATCGCAGTTTGGTTCAACATCGATGCTGCAGCGCAAGCTGCGCGTAGGTTTTGCCAAGGCCGGACGCCTCATGGACCTGCTCGAGTCTCGAAATGTCGTTGGCCCGAGCGAAGGCTCAAAGGCCCGCGATGTGCTGGTCAAGCCCGAAGACCTTCCTGTCCTTCTCGCGCAACTCCGCGGCGAGCCGGGGTCGGTTCCAGCTAAGCCAGTGCAACAGGCCGCCGATTTCATCGATTCGCGTTCTACTAGCAACCTAGCCGCCGGTTCGTTCGACGAGTTCGTGCCAAAGGCATCTGAGTTTGGTGGCGACGACGATGGCGACGAAGATGCCTGGCAACTAACCGGTCGCGACTAATGACCTACAGCCCCAAAGACTGGCTAAACCTGCCAAACAGCATCACGTTGGCGCGCATCGCATCGGTGCCGCTGTTCATGTTCGTGATTCTCAACCACAGCGAAAAGTATGACCCACTTCGTTGGCTTGCGGTTTTCATTTTTGTGCTCGCCATCGCCACCGATGGTGTTGATGGAGCAATCGCTCGCAAACGTGGTCTGGTTACCAATCTCGGCAAGCTGCTCGATCCGATTGCCGACAAAGCGCTCATCGGTGGCGCACTCATCTCGCTATCGCTGATTGGAGAGTTGGGCTGGATTGTGACCCTACTGATTCTCGTGCGCGAAGTTGGTATCACCGCCTACCGAATGTTGGTGATTCGCAAGCGCGTGGTAGCGGCCAGCGCAGGCGGTAAAGCCAAGACCATACTTCAGGGAATCACATTCGGATTCTTGCTATCGCCACTTGACTTTTACTTCACTTGGATAGCTCCCCTTGAGCAGTTCGCGCTCTTCGTCACGGTCATTGTCACGATTTGGACCGGCATTGCTTACCTTCGCGAGGCCGTCAGCATCGAGCGCGAGCACTAGTGTCTGGTACTCCATCCGAAATTTTGCTTGAGCGGTTGCGTGAAGCTGGCTTGAGCATTGCGGTTGCCGAGTCGCTGACCGCCGGAATGTTGGCTTCAGAGCTGGCAGCTGTCGCCGGCGCTAGCGATGTTTTTCTCGGGGGAGTGGTTGCCTACAGCAATGCCGTCAAACAGAGCATCCTTGGTGTCTCGGCGCAGAGTCTCGAGAGTGCGGGTGCGGTAAGCGAAGATGTTGCCGTGCAGATGGCTCAAGGGGTCCAGGAGGCCTTTGGTGTGCGTGGCGGGCGAAGCGATGCGGCTGCGAGCACAGAACCACCAACCGACACAAG
>JBBAMO010000208.1:0-1858 GCA_040402495.1 Rhodoluna sp. | reverse complement strand
GCCAACCTCGTGGTGTGAACGCTCAACCGATAGGCCTACAGCTTCAAGCTCTAGAACAATCTGGTCGCGCATGTCAGCGTGCTGGTCAACTGGCGAAACTGGGAAGTAGCCGCCCTTGTAAGGGGTCTTGTTTCCAAGGTTTCCACCGATGCCCGCGGCGCTGTCTTTCTCGTCGCGGCCAGAGTTCCAGGCTGCTTCGTCTGAGTCGATGAAGTGTCCTGAGCTGTTCTGGCTGTAGTGGTAGCGAACGTCATCGAAGATGAAGAACTCTGCCTCAGGAGCGAAGAAAGCGGTGTCGGCGATGCCGGTTGAGGCTAGGTAAGCCTCTGCCTTCTTGGCGGTCTGACGTGGGTCGCGGCCGTAAAGCTCGCCGTTGCGTGGGTTGTAGATGTCGAAGATCATCACAAGGGTCTTCTCAACACGGAAAGCGTCGAGGTAAGCCGTGGTGACATCTGGGATTAGTTGCATGTCTGATTCGTGAATCGATGCGAAACCGCGAATCGATGAACCATCGAACAGCTGACCATCAACGAAGAACTGCTCGTCGATCATTGCTGCAGGAAGGTTGAAGTGCTGCTGCACACCTGGGAGGTCGGTGAAGCGAACGTCCAAGAACTTAACTTCGTTGTCCTTGATGTACTTCACTACCTCTGAAGCTGACTTAAACATAGGGGGAGTCCCTTCGAAATGGATTAGATTGAGCGGCGCACCATTAAGCCGTCTAAAGAAGTTTACCTAACGCCTAACAGGCACCCGCGCATTTAATGTTTCACGCTTGTAAAACTTCTGAGCAAAAGAAAAGCGTCAACCCCGAGGCTGACGCTAATCCAAGATCATCTAGCGGCGTGTGGCACGCATCTTTTTAGGATCGATTCCCTTGGGAATTGGCATGTTGAAGGTGCCAAGAGCCTGTAGACGGTTGTTGACCACCGAAACCTCGTTGCGGTTCAACACGCGCTTTAGGCGGGTTACTTCGCGGGCCAACTTGATTAGCGGCGTACCTGATTCATCATTAGTCACATAGAACACGTGAACCTGAACGCTAGGAACGATGCGCTTTAGTTTGCGAACCTCATCGTCCAAAATCAACTTGGTGCCGTTTCGTGAACCCTCTGCAACCAAAACGATGCCTGCACTACCTACAGCGCGGTATACGGCGTCTCTGGTGCGCGGGTTTACGGCTACCGGCATCTCGCTGGTGCGCCAGCCTCGCTTGATTGAAGACGACATCACTGCACCAACTGCTCCGGCCTGGCCTTCGATGCGTCTGTAAGCCACTTTCTGCGCGCGATTTGACATCACGAGCAGGGCAAGTAGCACCGATCCGACAAGGGCCAAAACTACGTAAAGAATTCCACCGATCACGTTGCCTTGGTCGAATGAAGGAACTGCAAGCAGTGCGCCTCCGCCAAGGGCTCCGAAGAACACTAGAAGTGTCAACAGCAACGCGAGTTTGTCTACCTTTATGGTTTCGCGGTAGAGCGTGAAAATCTGCGCCCATCTGCCTGGAGCTTTTTTAGTCTTCTGTTCTTTAGCCATTTCTTAAGCCTAACCGACCGCTTGGCTGAAGCCGTCTTTGGCCGCTGCGTCGGCAAGGTGTTGCAACGCGGTAGGAATTGGCCGGCCCTTCTTTTGCATCGAAGATGCCCAAAGGCGACCGGCCCGATAAGAAGATCGAACTAGGGGCCCACTAAGCACTCCGAGATAGCCGACAGATTCGGCTTCCTCTTTGAGCTCCACGAACTCTTCTGGCTTTACCCAACGGTCGATGGGGTGATGGCGCACCGTTGGGCGAAGGTACTGCACAGCCGCTGCTTGAAGAACGCACACGCAACCATGCGCTCGCCCCAGAGCTAAC
>JBBAMO010000207.1:0-1867 GCA_040402495.1 Rhodoluna sp. | reverse complement strand
TGAGAGCGGCAGTGCAGCGCGGCATAGATGTTTCGATCATTCCTGGCCCCTCTGCGGTGCTGTCGGCGCTCGCCGTGTCGGGGTTGCCTACCGATCGGTTTACCTTTGAGGGGTTCGTAGCCCGCAAGGATGGCGACCGAAAGTCACTTTTTGAAGAACTGAAGACCGAATCGCGAACCATGGTGTTCTTTGAGTCGCCGCATCGCATTCTGGAAACGCTCGAAACGGCCGCGAGCATCATGGGTGCTGAGCGCCAAGCTAGCGTGAGCCGCGAGTTGACCAAAAAGTTTGAACATACCGAACGTGGAACCCTAACCCAACTTGCGGAGTGGGCCCGAAGCGAACCAAAGGGCGAGATGGTGTTGGTTGTAGCGGGTGCTGAGAAGGCAAAGGTTGCTGCGGACGATTTGGTGGGCGATGTGCTCAAGCTGACTTCGGGTGGAATGCGCCTCAAGGATGCCGTGGCAGAGATTGCCGAGCAAAACTCGGTGAGTAAGTCGGTTCTCTACCAGCTGGCTTTGGATGCCAAGTAGCACGGCACTGCCACGCCACTGAACGAGAGACCTTAAACTAGAACAATGCCAACCTCAGCCGCCGGAAAGTCGTTTTACGTAACGACCCCGATCTTTTATGTAAACGATGCACCGCACATCGGTCACGCTTACACCGAGGTTGCTGCCGACGTTTTGGCTAGATGGCACCGTCAGCGTGGCGAAGACTCATTCTTGCTAACCGGCACCGACGAGCACGGTGAAAAGATTTTGAGAACCGCTGTTGGTAACGGCAGCACTCCAAAGGCTTGGGCCGACCAGCTTGTTCACGATGCATGGCTTCCGTTGCTAGAGACCATCGACATCGACAACCAAGACTTCATTAGAACCACCGAAGAACGTCACGAGAAGAACGTGCAGAAGTTTCTGCAGAAGCTTTATGACACCGGCTTCATTTACCGCGGCTCTTACGAAGGCAACTATTGCGTTGGCTGTGAAGAATACAAAACCGAGGGCGACCTCGTAGACGGCGAAGGCGACTTTGCTGGGCAGCAGGTTTGCGCAATTCACTCGCGCCCAGTTGAAAGCCTTCAGGAGACCAACTACTTCTTCAAACTGAGCGAGTTCGAGCAACCGCTGCTGGATTTCTACGAGCAGAACCCAAAGTTCATCCAGCCAGAGTCGGCTCGCAACGAAGTTGTTTCATTCGTTCGCCGCGGCCTTGAAGACCTTTCAATCTCTCGCTCAAAAGAGAAGTTCGACTGGGGAATCGACATTCCTTGGGACGACAGCCACATCACCTACGTTTGGTTTGATGCGCTGCTCAACTACATCACCGCCATCGGCTTTGGCGAAGACGAAGAAAATTTCAACCGACTGTGGCCAGCCAGCGTGCAGGTTGTAGGCAAAGACATCCTTCGATTCCACGCCGTTATTTGGCCTGCCATGTTGATGGCTGCCGATCTAAAGCCGGCCGATCAGGTATTTGGGCACGGATGGTTGCTGGTTGGTGGCGAAAAGATGTCGAAGTCGAAGTTGACTGGCATTGCGCCTTCGCAGATCACCGACACTTTTGGCTCGGATGCTTTCCGCTACTACTTCATGAAGGCGATTGCCTTTGGCCAGGATGGCTCGTTCTCTTGGGAAGACCTTTCGGCTCGCTACCAGAGCGAACTTGCCAACGGATTCGGCAACCTCGCATCTCGCGTGCTGGCCATGATCAATCGCTACTTCGATGGAGTGATTCCTGCGGCAGCAGAGTTCGACGCCGCCGACATTCAGGTGCAGTCGGTTGCAACCAAGGCAATCGCCAACGCTGAGTTGGCGATCGACGAGATTGCCATCCACGATGCCATCGCATCGGTGTGGACTTTGGT
>JBBAMO010000206.1:0-1870 GCA_040402495.1 Rhodoluna sp. | reverse complement strand
TCGGTAAGCACGACGGTCTCGAAGATGTCGTACTCGGCCAAACGCTGAGCGGTGGCGGCCTTGGCTGCAGCTTCGTCGCGAATCTGCTCCCAAATGCGCTGACCGATCTTGTAGCTCGGAGCCTGTCCAGGCCAACCAAAGTAGCGGTGCACCTCAAAGTTGATGAACTCAGCAGACATGTTGACGTTTTCGGTCATGAAGGCAACCGCGTAATCGAAGTCCCACTTGCCAGTGCCATCCAAACGCGGCTTTCCGAGGTGAACCGATAGGTCTAGCACCACGCGGGCCGCGCGCATGCGCTGACCGTCTAGCATTCCAAGACGGTCGCCTGGGTCGTTCAAAAAGCCAAGGTCTTGCATCAGGCGCTCTGCATAAAGAGCCCAACCCTCACCGTGACCCGAGCACCAGTTAGCCATGCGACGCCAGTCGTTTAGCTCGCCTCGGTTGTACACCTGGGTGGCAACCTGAAGGTGGTGGCCCGGAACGCCCTCGTGGTAAACGGTGGTAGTTTCGCGCCAGGTATCGAACTCGGTAACGCCAGCAGGAACCGACCACCACATGCGGCCTGGGCGGCTGAAGTCGTCGGTTGGCCCGGTGTAGTAGATAACGCCAGAGTTGGTCGGAGCAATCATGCACTCCAAGGTGCGCACCTTTTCTGGGATGTCGAAGTGCGTAGCGCCGAGCTTCTCGATGGCTTCGTCGCTTAGGCGCTGCATCCATGCCTGCAGTTCTTCTTTGCTGTGCAACTTGCGGCTTGAGTCGTTGTTGAGAATCTCGATGGCCTCGGCGACAGTTGCACCCGGCTTGATCTCATTAGCAACCGCTTCTTGCTCTGCTTTCACGCGAGCGAGTTCTTCAATGCCCCACTTGTAGGTTTCTTCGAGGTCTACCTTGGCGCCAAGAAACTGCTGGCTCAAAAGCGCGTAGCGCTCGTGACCGATGGCGTCTTCTTGGGTTGCAACCGGTGCAAGTTCGTCGCGCAAGAAGTTCTGCAGTTTGGCATAGGCAGCAGTTGCAAGCTTGGCCGATTCAACTAGCTCGCCGCGAAGGGAGTCTGAAAGTTCGACACCTTCGGCCTTGGCAAACTTGGTGAAGAAGCCATCGTTGCCAGTGATGTTGTCGAGGTCGTTGACCACCCAGTTCACCTGGCGGATAGCAGGAGTCTCGTTGTCGCGAATACCAACGCGCAAAGTTTCGATGTATCCCTCTACGGCACCCTCAACGGCACGCATGCGCTTGTTGAGGTTTTGCCAGTCACTCTCGGTGGCAACCGGGCTTAGGTCAAAAATGTCACGGATGCTCTGAGCAGGCGACGCCAGCACGTCTAGGTTGCGCTTCCAAAGCCCGGTTTCGTGCAACTCGATGCTTAGTTTGAGGCTTGATGCGAGAGCATCCTTGGATACGCGGTCGATCTCATCTACCGGCTCCATGGTTTCCAGCTTGGCTAGAAGCTCGCGCTCCAACTTATTGAAGTGAGCGCTTGCCGCAGGCGAGAAGTCGTCTAGTTTGTCTTCGCCGCCGGCAAAGCCAGCGTAGGTGGCAAAGGATGGGCTCAACTCGGCAAGGGTTACCACCCAGGCGTTTGAAAGTTCGTCAATTTTTGAAGGTACGCGCGTCATTGCATTTCCTTATCGGTGAGGGATAAAACCAGTCGTTGACTAAATCTAAACGACAATCCGCGCGCTCGCCAATGCTGGCTGGCAGGTGCCTAGTTGAGGCCTTCTAAGAAAGCCGCGCTCCACTGGCCGCTTCCAGCGCTAATCTGCGTGCGAAGCAATCCGTGGTTGCGATTCCACGACGATGCCGCCGGCTTGCGCCCCTTGTGTGCGGCTGCCTCAGCCTCGGCTGCGGCAAGCGCGGCCTGCACCAC
>JBBAMO010000205.1:0-1913 GCA_040402495.1 Rhodoluna sp. | reverse complement strand
CAGCCATTCCTTACCTTGCGATTCTTTGGCCCCACTGGGATGTCACCGACGAAACCTGCGAGAGTGCCAACAAGGGCTGGAAGCAGTTCATCTGGCTCAACTTTTTTGCCGGTGCCGTGGTGTCGATGATCACCATCTGGGCGGCATTCTTTTAGTCGACCTTGCGCCAGGCAATTAGGTTGGCGTTTGAAAACTTGCGACTGCACAACCCGCACGAAAGCGCTCGAGCCGGTTTGCGATAGCGGTAGTGCTCGTGCCCGTTTGGGCATGCCCCAATCCAAGGTGCGGTTTCTCTGGCTATTTCATTGCCACTGAATTTTTCGGCACGGTAGCCAAGTTCCTTTGCTGTGGCGAGCCACTTCTTGCCGTGACCCTCCCGCTTTCCCGAGAGCGCATGAGCGATTTCGTGCGCCAGCACCTGCAGACTTTCATCGATGGTGTGGATGCTAACCAGATGTTTGCTAATGGTGATGCGGTGCTCGGTGTAGTTGCAGAGGCCGGCACGTCGCTTGCCGTTGTCAAACTCGAAAGACCAAACTTTGGTGTCTAGGTGCTGAGCAATCCCCGCCTCGCAGAGCGCCCGAACGAACTGCCACTTGTTGATCGACATTCGTTGATAGCGCAGGTTCTTATCGTTGAATTGGCGTCCGGCAACAAACCCCACGGATGCGTAACTCGCGATGGCACGCGGGTTATCAACCAGCACCTCGAGCGTTACTTTGTCGAGCGTGAGCGTGTCGAATGCAGTTTCGAGAGCTTCAGCAATGGCCTGCCTGCCGATGCCTTTTGAAAAGTAATCTGGGCCGCGAAGCGAGATACGCAGGTTCATGAGATTCTTAGCATCGTCGAATTCATTGAGAACAACCTCGCCGCAAAACTCGCCGCGTTCGTCGAGAATCGCCCAGTCGCGACGGTTGGCGGTTTGAGCCCGAGTAGACAGCCAGTTGATTATTTGATTTCGCGAAAAGGCTTGGGTGGTTGCGGTTAGCCTGCGGCTTTCTGGGTCGGCCAACATTTCTAGATACGGCTCGAGGTGCTCGAGGGCAAGCTGAACGAGGGTCACTTGCGGACCCTGATGGCTTGCGAGTATCGATGCGGGTTTCAAATTTCCTTATTTCCTGTCAACAGCGGGGCTATTTACCCAACGTTAACCTTCAACTAATGGTTTCGACTAAGTGACAAAGTTGTAACCTGCAAAACAGCCTTTCTGCGAAGTTGCTGTGAGCGGGTCATTTAGAGTTTTGCCTATGGCAAACAATAACAATCACACTGCTTCGGCAGGTGCAATCGAAACCAACGACGTCTCCCCAATTCCTGCGGGCGAGCGTCACGGCAAACCGTGGCACCTTTTCACTGTTTGGTCGTCCCCGAACCTAGAGTTCGCAACCGTATTTGTAGGAGCTCTAGCCATTGGCTTTGGCCTCAACGTCTGGGTAGGAATCCTTGCCGTTGTGGTGGGCAATGGGCTAGCCGGTATCACTCACGGAATCCTGTCAACATGGGGACCAGAAGCTGGTCTTCCTCAGATGGTTCTAGGCCGCAACGCCTTCGGCAAGTGGGGAAACCTGATTCCATCAGGTCTTTCAACTCTTGTTGCGGGTATCGGCTGGTTCGCCGTTAACACAATTTCTGGAACGTTTGCTCTTGTGGCACTACTTCCAGCTGTTGGAACCTTCGGCGCCCTGGGAATCATCATCGTGGCGCAGGTTGGTGTTGCCTTCGTTGGCCACAACCTGATCCAGAAGTGGGAGCGTTACGCGTCTTACTTCTTGGCTGTGGTTTGGATCATCGTAATTGTTACGGTGTTCGGACTTCCAGGTGCCTTCAATGTTGCTGCTGATGCTTCAGGAGCCTTCCCGTGGGCGGGCTTCACCCTTACCGCTGGTGCTGCTTACGGTTACACCGCCGGCTGG
>JBBAMO010000204.1:0-1947 GCA_040402495.1 Rhodoluna sp. | reverse complement strand
TCACTAATCGGCCCATCGGGTTGCGGTAAGTCCACGTTCTTGAGAATTCTCAACCGAATGCACGAACTGGTGCCGTCAGCCAGTTTGGCCGGCGAGGTTCGTCTTGATGGCCGCGACATCTACGATCCAGCGCGCAAGATCACCGAGGCCCGCCGCGACATTGGAATGGTGTTCCAAAAGCCAAACCCATTCCCTGCCATGTCGATTTACGACAACGTAATCGCCGGACTAAAGCTGACCGGAGTGGATGCCGACCGCGACACCAAAGACGAACTGGTGCAAACCTCACTAGAACGAGCCGGTCTTTGGAAAGAAGTAAAAGACCGCCTTCGTGCCCCTGGTGGAGGCCTTTCGGGTGGTCAGCAGCAGCGTTTGTGCATTGCGCGTTCGCTGGCTATCAAGCCTCGTGTGCTTTTGATGGATGAGCCGTGTTCTGCTCTTGACCCAACTTCTACTCGCGTAATCGAGGAGACAATGTTGGAGCTAGTGGAAGATGTGACCATCGTTATCGTTACGCACAACATGCAGCAGGCGCAGCGAGTTTCGCAGCAGTGTGCGTTCTTCTTGGCATCTCAGGGCACCCCAGGTGTAATCGTTGAATACGGCGACACCGAAGCGATGTTTAGCATGCCTCAGGACCCAAGAACCAACGACTACGTCAACGGTCGTTTCGGCTAAACCTTAAAGGTTTTTTTACTTCACAACCGCCATGGTGTAAATCTCGTAGCCTAGCGCGGGGATGGTCACCGATGAGTTGGTAGCAGTGAGCTTGACTGCTTTGTCGGTGCTAAACGCGTACATAGTTGCAGCTGCACCCGGGTTGAACTTTGCGGTCAGCGCCTTTTTGGTGAGGTTTACAACAACAATCACGTTGCTCTTGTTCTTGGTGCGCTTGAACGCAAAAAGCCCTGGTGTCGAAGTGGTCAGCACCACCGCATCCGCGCCGAACTTTTCGTTGAAAAGCGCCTCGTTGGCTTTCTTCAGCTTGATCAGTTGCTGGTAGGTGGTGTACACAGCAGGCAACTTGGCAGGCCAAACGATGTTGTCGGCATCGTATGGCTTTAGGGCTTTGATCGAGCCGACCTCCTGACCCTGAAAGATCATTGGCGCACCCGGCATAGTAAATGTCAACGCAGCCGCCGTTGCAAGACCAGCACCAAATCGTGCAGTCTCGGTCTTTAACCCAACCATGCTGGCATAGCTAGACAAATGGTTCAGCGCAATCGTCGGAGCGACAAAACCCGTGTTCTGGTTAGTCACTAACGCGTTGTATGCAACGTTTGTGCTCGTGCCAAGTGAGATGCCCTCCATCGCTGTGCGCAATGCATCGTTGCGTGTCACCGTGAGGCTGTTTTCAAAATACGGCGACTTTTGTGCGTCGTTGGTGCCGATGAGCAAGTCTTTTGTTGCTTCTAGTCGGTAGGTGAGTTCGTTCAAAAAACTCACTGGAACATCTGTAGCGCCAGACAGAATGAAACCATCCACGTCTTGGTCTAAGACCCACCCCATCAAGGCATCGATAACTGCTTGCCTAAGTTCGGGTCGACTGTAGTCGTAATCGGCCAAGTACGGTGTGGCTGGGTCAACCGCTAGTTCGTATGCATTGTCGCGTTTGAACCAGTTTGGGTGATCCACCACCCAGGGGCTATCAATCGCGGCGCTGTCTAGCGGCACAGTAAGAATCAGTTTGAGCCCATTGGTTTTAGCCGCAGCTCGCATCGTTTTGAAGGTGGCTGATGTTCCCAGGGATGAATTCACCGTGGTCAAATCGCTTGGTGCAAAAACAGAGCCGACAGTTCCCACCATTTTGCTTTTACCGATTGGAAAAATAGGGTCGAGAATCAAAGCCTCAACTCCGAGTGCCTTCAAGTCATCCATGCGAGCGGTGGCACCAGCAAAATTCTTAGTTGCCGAGAACTGCCTGATGTTGGCTTCGTAAAACACGCT
>JBBAMO010000203.1:0-1950 GCA_040402495.1 Rhodoluna sp. | reverse complement strand
GTCGCAGACTTCAGCTGGGGCGGCCGCAGCTGGTTTAACTACCCGGGATTTCACTTGCCCGTTAACATGCTTTTGGTCGCCTTAGTTTGCAGCATCTTGTTGGGAGGAATCACCAGCCTCGTGCCGGCCATTCGCGCCAGTAAAGTCAATATTTTGGCAACTCTGCGCGGCAGCCGTAGCGAAGGACAGGTGCGAGTTCGCAGTGGTGTTGGGGCACTCATTCTGCTTACGGCAGGCGTAAGCGCCATCATAGTTTCGCTTTTGATTTTGATTAGGTCTGGCGACACTACTGGCGACTTCCAGCTAAAGGCTTTTTTGCAACTCGTGGGGGTGTTGCTTGGTTTGGCAGGTGCGGCGGTGACCATCGTTTCATTTATGGTTGGCACCGGCTGGATTCTGAAGGCGATTAAATCTCTCATGTCGAGCTTCGGCAGCACCGCTAACTACGCGGGTAAAGATCTTCTCTACAATCGCAAGCGCTACTCGCCCGTGGTGGCGTCGGTGCTTACGGTGACGTTTGTGGCATCTTTTGTGGCATCTTTTTTCTACGGTCCAACCAAATATGGTTACGATAACTACTCATATCAGTACCTACCTGGGCAGGCCGGTCTCGAGTTCGGCATAACGCCTACCGATTGGGACCCAAGTTCACCGACGTCTGAGGTTGTTTCAGCAGAAAATTTCTGGGCGGGCACTCCGAAGAGAGAACTGCTGGAATCAGAGCGCAAACTTATTATGGCCACTGGAGCTTTTGAGTCTGCAACGATAATCGACAGCACCGTAGACGTTATGAATTCTGGGGGAGTAACCAACATCGATGGCACGCTTGCAAGCCAGTTTGATGTGCCAATGCCGATTGTGGTTTACAACCCAGACACGACTTGCTATTACACAGGACTTTCGCCTAAGTCGCAAGAATGGAGGCAATCTCACTCATCCACTTCATTGAGCGACTTGAAGCAGCCGGTTGGTTGCATTGGCGTTGAAGACCCAAGTCGCAAAATCGCGGTTGGAGACGCAAAAGAGCTGAAGGCAATCCTCAAGGAGACCGACTCAAAAGCGCAGAAAACCTTAGAAAGTGGCGGCGTTGTCTTGTTCAACTCGGTTTATGACTATTCGGGGAACGCTAGGGTAAGTTGGCTCAAGCCGAGCGACTACGGCTGGATGGGCCACAATCTTGAAAAGGCAACCAAAACCGTCACGTTGCCATCTTTTGTAGTCTCAAAAATCACGAGCAACTCTTTCAACTACAGCGCGATGGTTAGTAGAGAGACCGCCGACAAGTTGGGAATCTCTGCCTACCCAATGTCGATGGTGGTTAGTTATAACGGCGACGTTCCACAGGCAGCCACCGATCAGCTGAACGGCCGAAACATCTACCTTGCATACAGCAATGGAACTAGCGTGTTGAACCCCGAAACCCTCGCCTGGATCATTATTTTGCTCGCCTCGCTTTTCTCGTTGGCTTCAACCGGAATTGCGCTTGGGCTATCGCAAATTGAGGCAAGAACAGATAAGCGCACGCTTTCGGCGATTGGAGCACCGCGTTCGTTTAGAGCTCGTCTGGTCTCGGGCCAAGCACTGGCATTGACCCTGACCGGCTCGATTCTCGGCGCTCTCACGGGGCTAATGCTCGGCGCGGCCATGCTAAACGGCATGGATTCATCTATGGCGCAGTTCCCCTGGGTTCAGCTTGCAGCGCTAGTGTTTGGTGTGCCAGCAATTGCCACAATGGCGTTCTGGCTATTCACGCCGCGTTCCATGAAATACGAAACGCGTCAGGCGCTCGACTAGGCGCTACTTGTGCAGCGCTGCGTTTAGAGTGATGCCAACGCCGCTGCGAGGTGTTGCCTCAACGCGACCGGTAACCGAGTTGCGACGGAACAAAATATTTGGCACACCCGAAAGCTCAACGGCCTTCAACGCGCGCTCGCCGTTGTCGTCGATCAG
>JBBAMO010000202.1:0-1955 GCA_040402495.1 Rhodoluna sp. | reverse complement strand
ACTCTGCACCGTAATCTGCGACTAGAGCGTCTAAGTCTTACCGTAGTGCTCGTGTCGGGAGACCCTGCTACTCCCTATCAGCAGGCGGTTGCCTTGGCCCACCAAGTTCTAGACCAAGGCTTTTTGGTTACCTTTGTTGGTGAGGGGCACACCGCCTACGGCAGATCGAATACCTGCGTGAGCGATGCCGTTGACGGCTGGCTTATCTCAGGCAAGCTGCCGGCAAAAGAACCAAAGTGCTGATTTCAGGATTAGTTCGGGTTGCTTCCTAGTTAGCATCCACATCGTCTAATTAGGGTTTTGTGAAGAACAACGCGTTTCAAGAGTTCATGTCGGTCAAGTTTCGTCGACTGCTCTCCGGCGACCCCGACGGCATTCCGCCTTGGCTCGACATAATCGCGGCTGGCGACAAACCTGGCTACTTCATGCCCACCGACGCCCCATGGGTGGTTCACCGCGACTTTGGCACGCTAGTTGGCGGCATCCGTGCGCTGCTGATGCAGGCTCTTCACCCCGGCACTCTCGCTGGTGTTGCCCAGCATTCACGCTACGAGCAAGATGCGCTCGGCCGCTTGGCCGGAACCATTCGCTGGCTCACCACCACAACTTTTGGATCGGTAGAAGCCGTGGCGGGCGAGGCCTCACGCGTGAATCGACTTCACCAGCGTGTGACGGGTGAATACACCGATGCCGCTGGCGCCGCCAAGAGTTATCGCGCGGCCGACGAAGACTTGCTGCTTTGGGTGCACGCCGCCTTCACCGATTCGTTTTTGACCTGCCACCAGATGTTTGCGTGGCGCGAGATTCCAGGTGGCGCAGATGCCTATGTTTCGCAGTGGAGCAAGTCGGTCGAGCCGCTCGGGTTAAGTCGCGTTCCCATGACCAAGGCTGCACTTGACGCATACATCGGTGGTTGCATCGCCGACGGCACGCTTCGCGTTGACGAGACAACCCTGCGCGTGGTCAAGTTCATCAAGCGTCCGCCGTTGCCAAAAGTGGCAGGCGTGGCATACAGGTTGTTGTTTGCCGCTGCGGTAGCCTCCCTGCGACCAGAAGTGCAAAAAATGCTTGGGCTAAAAGCGTTGCCGCTTTGGTTTATTCAGCCTCTCACTCGCGGCAGCCTAAAGTTTCTCAACCTCTTGATTGGGCCCGAGTCGCCTATCGAAGAAGGCGCACTTCGCCGTCTGGAGCGTATCGGCCTACTCGACCCAACCAACTAGGGGCGTTGTAAACTAATCACTGCGTTCGCGCAGGCCACCCTAGCTCAGTCGGTAGAGCAGCTCCCTCGTAAAGAGCAGGTCAGGAGTTCGATTCTCCTGGGTGGCTCCAAGGCTTCCTTTTGAAGTTGAAGACCTAGAGAATTGTGAAAGCGAATCGGGGGAAATGTGAAAAAGAAGAAATGCATCGCATGTGCTGAAAACATTCTTACAGAGGCCGTCCTTTGCAAGCATTGCCACACGCTGCAGCCAGAAAACGACAACAAGGAACTCCATTCAGAGAAAGCCAGAACGAAATCCACTAAAAATGTTGAGCAGTCGAAAACCAAAAATATAAAACTTTTTGTGGTTTTGTTTTTACTCATAGCTCTAGTGTCTGTCCTTTCTGCAATCAGTGCCAGCAACTCGAATCCACGAACCCCGACCCCTTCGGCTAGCAGAGACTTTCGTCGTGAAGCTATCCTCTTAAAAAAACCGTTACAACACCTTTTAAGGGCACAGGGGGTCCTCTTTGAGAACCTGAGAAGTGGGTCTAGGGATCCTCTAGCCGCAGAAGAGATTGGCGACTTGGGGTGGATGACGCACAAGTCAAGCGATCTGAGCAACCACGACACTTCTTGCTCGGTTGAGGTTTATGACACTTACACTCATGCGAGAAGCACCAGGCATTTTCCAGGGGGCGTTTTCCCTGTTCCTGGAACTGAACTTGGGGTTTGGGTCCAAACTGCGACCGCCGGT
>JBBAMO010000201.1:0-1968 GCA_040402495.1 Rhodoluna sp. | reverse complement strand
GCAAACTGTTCTCCCGCAGTTGAAGGGCGGCGTGGTGTAGGTCTGCTGCGCTGCTTTTTTCTAGGTAAAGGCTCACCAAGTTCACCATACGCAGCCTGGCTTTTTCGAGATCGGGGCGTAAATACTCGGTCCCAAAATACCGCGCGATTTGCACCATGCCTTTGGGCGCTTCGGTGCGAATGGCCTGCAATTTGGCGTTATCAATCAGCCCTTGTTGAACGCCGTAGCGCAGCGCCTTTTCAAAAAAAGGGCGGTTCTCGAAAAGCGCAATCTCTGCGTTGGGCGTCACCATAGCGATTAAATGGCCGACTCTTCGTCCGCGTCTAAGGCCGCAGGAGTGGCTTTGCCGCGGTCGGTGTCGCCGGTTTCTACTTTGCCGTCGTCTTCTTCTAATTCGGCTTCTTCGCCTCGGCCCATGTCATGGGCTCGGGCCTTGGCCCGCAAGACTAAAAGCATTTCGATGAACAAATCCGGGCACTCGTAGCGCAAGGTAAACGCCATCTGCATCCAATCTTGGTCGGCCACTTCGTCTTCGTCTACACGGGGTTTGGCGTAAGCATTGGCATACAACTCGGTCTCCGTGAGCATCTCTCCATCGTCTTCAACCGTATCAAACAAACCTGTTCTGGCAAACGCCTCCACCCGGCTCCAGCGTTCTGCAAAATAGTCTGCCAAGGCTTCGCTGCCGCCTTCAAGGTCACCAATCGCCGTCAAAAATTCAACCGGATTGGCCCCAGAGCGAAAAATCACCGAATTCACCATGCCGCGCAAATGCGTACGCGAGAGGTCTTTGTATTGTTTTTCAATCACCACCGCCCGCGCAAACTGCTCCGGCGAGACCAGCAGATTCACCACGGACTCTTTGGAGTTGTCGTATTCCCGAATCACCGCCAAGATATCTTTCGCTGGAAGCTGCTCAAGAACCACCATCAAGGCGCTGTCGCCTTCGGCATCCGCTAACTCGACCAAGGCGGACTCGGCGCCCACGATATCGCCCGCTGCAATCAGGCTTTGGGTTTTAGTAATGAGGGCGAGGTGCTTGTTCATAGGAAGGTCTTTCACGTGCATTATTCTTTTCGGTCAAAGCCTTGCTCGACCATCCAATCGTTGCCCGCTTCTTCGCGGGCACGGGCTTCTTTCTCTTCTTCTGTGTCGGCGCGGTGGTTTGAGTTTTCTTCACCGTCCTCAGAATCCTCGTCCTCGCTCTGATGCGCGGGAGCATGGCTTGGTTTGGCAAACAAATACTCCAAACCCGCTGCCACCGTCAGTAACCACTCGCCCATGGGCTCCTTGCTTAACTCTGACGCCAGTGCTTGCGCCCAGGGCTCTAACTGAATCGCATCCGCCAAGCTTTCCCAGTCGGGCAACTCGTCAGATTCCAGGCTCACTAAGTGGTCCATCACTGCGGGCTTTTGAAACCGCATCCCTTGGTGAAAAACCACCGACACCATCTCGGGGCTGAGTTCCATCATCTGGCGCAAAAAAGCTAACTCTTGCCTGCGCTCCCCCAATCGCTGACGCAAGACGTTTTTTCCCTCGGAATCAAAAGTCATGTCGTCAATTTCCGAGGCGTAAGAAGACCGCAGTTGACTAAAGAATGAAGAGGTTTGCATGGTTTGGGGCTAGGGCGTAAAGAACGCTAAAGCAGACTTAAAGGACCTTGTCGAGGTAGTGGTTCCAAATTTCACCCGCCGTGACCAAGGGGGCGTCTAAAAGATTGCGCCGGCGGTTGTCGTCGTAGGCTTGGCGCTTGTCCGTATCAGATAGGACGTTATACGCCTCTTGAACCTGCCTAAACCGTGCGGGGGCGTCTGGATCGGTGTTGCGGTCGGGGTGGTACAGCGAGGCGAGTTGGCGAAACGCCTTCTTGATATCCGCCGTGTGGGCGTCACTTCGAAGTCCAAGGGCGCTGTAGTGGTCGGTCATCCCGCCATTTTACCGGTGATGCTGTTATCAACGACCCTTCCG
>JBBAMO010000200.1:0-1990 GCA_040402495.1 Rhodoluna sp. | reverse complement strand
TGGTTCCCTTGGACAAACCGTTTACGGCTGTCAAAAGGTCGCTGCGCTTTGCTGCTTTGCTAGTTCAGCGCGAAGATAGTTGCGTCCGATACGTCCGAAGCCGTTGATTCCAACACGAGTTGCCATCAGTTTTCTCCCAGAAGGTTGAGCGCCACAAATCGACGCAGATTGTTGATTTTGTTAGTGAAGATGCTTCGCGACGTTGAGAGCAAATACTGCTATCAGACTAGCAGCAGACCAGCCGTTTTGCTGCGTGCAGCCTCGAATCGAGCCATCACGTCTGGCCAAGAAACAATGTTCCAGAAAGCCTTTACGTACTCGCCTTTGACGTTCTGGTAGTCGAGGTAGAAGGCGTGCTCCCACATGTCGAGCATCAAAAGAGGAATGCTACCCGGAGCCAGGTTGCCTTGGTGGTCGTAAAGCTGCTCAATGATCAACTTCTCACCCAAAATGTCCCAAGCCAAAATAGACCAGCCCGAGCCCTGGATACCAAGTGCCGAAGCGGTGAAGTGAGCACGGAAACCGTCGTAAGAGCCGAAGAACTCATCGATGGCTGCTGCCAACTCGCCCACCGGCTTGTCGCCACCTTCTGGCGACATGTTGCGCCAGAAAACGGTGTGGTTTACGTGCCCTGCAAGGTTGAATGCCAGGTCTTTCTGAAGTTTGTTCACCCAGGTGAGGTCGTTCTTGTCGCGAGCCTCAGCCAGTAGGTCTAGAGCAGTGTTAGCGCCGTTCACGTATGCCAAGTGGTGCTTGTCGTGGTGAAGTTCCATGATGCGGCCAGAGATGTTTGGCTCTAGGGCGCCGTAGTCGTAGCTCAGTTCTGGAAGTGTGTACTTGCTCATTTTTCTCCTAATTGGCTCTGTTGGTAAAAAGTGTTTAGAGGGTGCGATTATTCCGCGTCGTCTGGCAAGAACGCGTCGGTAGCAGGGATCCCCAGCTCCTCGGCACGCTTGTCCGCCATGGCAAGCAGCCGGCGAATGCGCCCTGCGATGGCATCCTTGGTCATTGGTGGATCACTTAGGTGTCCAAGTTCGTCGAGGCTTGCTTGCTTGTGCTCTAGGCGAAGTTTGCCTGCGTAAGCGAGGTGTTCTGGGATGTCGTCGCCCAGAATCTCCAGCGCTCGCTCAACTCTTGCTCCAGCTGCCACGGCGGCCTGCGCGCTTCTACGCAGGTTTGCGTCGTCGAAGTTGGCTAGACGGTTGGCGGTTGCCCTAACCTCGCGTCGCAGTCGAAGTTCTTCCCAGCGCAAAACCTGAGTGTGAGCGCCCATGTGCGTAAGCATCGCAGCGATTGCCTCGCCTTCACGCACCACAACACGGTGTACGCCGCGAACCTCGCGTGCTTTTGCAACCACGTTGAGTCTGCGTGCAACGCCGACCAAGGCCATTGCCGCCTCGTTGCCAGGTGCCGTTATTTCGAGAGCAGCCGATCGACCAGGGTCGGTGAGTGATCCGTGCGAAAGAAAGGCCCCGCGCCACACAGCAGCAGCTTCCTCTATCGACCCGGCGATCAATGCTGCGGGAAGGCCTCGAACAGGTCGACCACGTGTGTCAAGTAGTCCCGTCTGGCGCGCAAGTGCTTCGCCTTGGTCGGTAACTCTCACTTGGTACTTGGCGCTGCGCCTTATTCCTCCTGGAGAGATGACCAAAAGTTCGGTTTTGATTCCGTACAGGTCTGCCAAATCGCTGCTGACTCGACGGGCTATTTGCCCGCTGTCTAACTCAACCTCGATGACGATGCGACCAGAGATAAGGTGCAGTCCCCCGTTGAATCGCAGAATCGTGGCCAACTCGGCCTGTCGAACGATTTTTTTGGATATCTCTACTCTGGCCAGCTCATCTTTTACTTCTGCAGTTAGCGCCATTGCTATTCCTTTCCTAAGTCTCTGTGCTTGATGCTGACGCTAACGTCGGCTAGCTGTGAAAGTCGCTCGGCTAGCAAATCGTATTCAGATGCTAGACGAAATGATTGAATGGGAGACGAACTA
>JBBAMO010000199.1:0-2023 GCA_040402495.1 Rhodoluna sp. | reverse complement strand
AACCCAAACATCCAGAAGAAGACTTACTTCGTGCCTTCATTGAAGCGCAAGGTAACCCTTACCCTCAGTGCCCGCGGCATCAAGGTAATCGACGCTCGTGGAATCGAAGCCGTTGTTGCCGAGATTCTTGCTCGTGGCGTGAAGATCTAAGGAGCGCAACCTAAATGGCTAAAAAGGACAAGGACATCCGTCCGATCATCAAGATGAAGTCGACCGCCGGCACTGGTTACACCTACGTAACCCGTAAGAACCGTCGCAACGACCCAGACCGTATCGTGCTAAAGAAGTACGACCCAGTAGTACGTCAGCACGTCGAATTCCGCGAGGAGCGTTAATCCATGGCTAAGAAAAGCAAGATTGCTCGTAACGAGCAGCGCAAGGTTGTTGTAGAGCGTTACGCAGAAAAGCGTCTCGCACTAAAAAAGGCTTTGGTTGACCCAACCAGCACCGACGAGCAGCGCGAAGCCGCACGTCTAGGCCTACAGAAGCTTCCTCGCGACGCATCGCCAGTTCGCGTTCGCGGACGCGACGCCATCGATGGTCGTCCACGTGGTTTCCTCTCCAAGTTCGGAGTTTCACGTGTTCGTTTCCGTGACATGGCTCACAAGGGTGAACTACCAGGTATCACCAAGTCGTCCTGGTAAATCACAAGTTTTAGAAAAACCCGTCGGTCTCCGGCGGGTTTTTTGCCTTAAGGTCATAGGAGTCGGTTACTCTGAGACTTAGAAGTGCAAACACTAAACAGAAATTGGGGAATCATGAGTAATCAACGTCAGCTTTATGGGTACGTCTCAGCGGGGGTGCTGGCTGTTGGTACTTTACTGCCGCTTGTTTCCGTGCCAATTGTCGGTACGCTCAACTACTTAAGTAGCATGCCTGAGTCATTCGGCGGATCCGGGGTTGCAGACGGTGTGTTTATTCTCATTTTTGCTGCGGCTGCCGCAGTTCTAGTGGCGCTAAAAAAGTTTAAGCTCCTGTTGATACCAGCCATTGGAGCGCTTGCCTTGACAGCGTTCACATTCATTGGGATTTCAGTGAAGATTAACGACATGAAGTCCCAGCTTGAATCATCACTTGCTGGAAATCCATTCGCGGGTCTAGCAACGGGCTTGCTCAATACATTTCGCCTCGAGTGGGGTTGGTTAGTTCTATTTGCTGGCGGAGTTGCACTGCTCTTGGTTGGCATAGGGGTTTTCCCCCAGCCAGCAAAAGCGCAAAGCGAACATCAAGCGCCTGTGGCATCAGAAGAATAAATCACAAGTTTTAGAAAAACCCGTCGGTCTCCGGCGGGTTTTTTGCTTAAATCCGCGTGGTTAAGCCTTAGTAACGCCTTTGCAACACGCCGAAACAAATAACAATGCCTTTTGGCATCGGGGCTAGTCTGATGAGGACAGAACGTCACCAAACGTCTAGAGTCCAGGAGGACATCATGGCTAACACCCTAAACAAGGGCGAGCTCGTAGCAGCTATCGCAGCCCACACCGGCGAGTCACAGGCAGCAGTCAACCGTGTTGTTGACGCGCTGTTCGAGACCGTTGCAAAGACCGTTGCCAAGGGCGACAAGGTCACCATCCCAGGCTGGCTATCAGTTGAGAAGGGTCACCGTGCAGCACGTCAGGGCCGTAACCCTCAGACTGGCGCAACCATCCAGATTGCAGCTTCGAACACCGTAAAGGTGTCTGCAGGCAGCAAGCTAAAGGCAGCCGTAAAGTAGTCTTCACTACACAAAGCATCAGGCGTCGACTTCGGTCGGCGCCTTTTGCTTTACCCTAGAGACATGAACGAGAAACCACAGGCTTTCAAGATCGACTGGATGCTCTTTATCGGCGGTTTCGCAATAATCACATTCAGCAGCCTCGGTGGCGGCTTTCTTCTGGCCCTGCCCATAGCCATCTTTACTTTTGTGCTTGCCATCCTGCGCATCTGGATCAAGCCCAAGGCTGGGCAACGATTCTTTTCACCAGGCATCTGGTGGGGCAGTGCATTTGCGGATGTCTACTAGACAGCATGCCGAGTCACAAAG
>JBBAMO010000198.1:0-2027 GCA_040402495.1 Rhodoluna sp. | reverse complement strand
TCACAATCGGGGTCTTCAACAGGTCGCCAAGAAGGTAGATGGCGATGTAGTTGTACATGATGGTCACGATAACTCCGTTGGCGCCGGTACTCGACTTGAGCAAACCAACTAGCCCGCCCCACAGGCCACCGCCCAAGATGCCTGCAAGCACAGCAAGCGGAAACAACACGTACCCAGGGGCGTCCACGTAGATGGCAACCCAGCCCGAAAGCATTGCGCCGAAAATGATCTGGCCGGTTGCACCGATGTTGAATAGACCCGACCTAAATGCCACAGCCAAGCCAAGCCCAGACAAAACAATCGGCGTTGAGAACGCCAGAGTGTCGGTAATTGGTCTAATGGCTAGCCCAAAGTTTGGTGCGCGATAGTTGTAGATTGCGCCTCTAAACATTGCGTCGTATGCACCAGAAACCGCGTTCCAGAGGGCACCCAGGCCGTCGAGCGGACGACTAAAGAAGTAACTGAAAGATGTTTGAACGTTCTCGTTCGCGATGGCAATCAGAACACCGCCAAACAGCAACGACGCCAGCACGGCAAAAAACGTCATCGCGGCGCTGGTGCCGAGAATCTCTTTCAGAATGCGATTGGCTTTCACGCAACACCTGCCATCATTTGTCCCAAAACGGTTCTTGAGGTGTCAGCCGGCACGATGCCAACCACCTTGCCTCGGTACATCACTGCAATGCGGTCGCCCAACTGAGTGGCTTCGTCAAGCTCGGTGGCAACAATAATCACTGGGATGCCGCTGTCGCGTGCCGCGACGATCTGCTCGTGAACAAATTCGATTGATCCAACGTCGAGACCGCGGGTTGGCTGCGATGCGACCAAGAGGCGCAGGTCGCGTGAGAGTTCGCGAGCCAAAACGACCTTCTGCTGGTTTCCACCAGAAAGCTGGCTTGCGGTGCTTTCAATCGACTGAGCTCGAATGTCAAACTGCTTCAGCTTGGCTTGCGCGTTGGACTTGACCACATCCTGGCGAATGCTCGGACCCTTCACAAATGGCGCGCGGTCGCTCTGGTCGAGAATGAGGTTTTCGGCGATGGTGAACTCGCCAACGAGACCATCTTGGGTACGGTCTTCAGGCACAAAGCCAAGGCCTAGGTCCAGAATCTGCTTTATGCTCTTGCCCAAAAGTTCTTTGCCGTCGAGGGTTACCGAGCCGCTGGTTCGCGCGTGGTTGCCAAGAATCACTTCGGTGAGTTCGGTCTGGCCGTTGCCCTGAACGCCAGCAATCACCAAGATTTCGCCTTCGCGAACTTCTAGGTCGATGCCGAAGAGCACTTGAGTGCCCTGGTCGTTCCAGGCGTTGAGGCCCTTGATGCTGAAGGCATCCTTGCCAAGCTTTGGTGCACTCTTGTTTACGTCGAGGTCTACAGCGCGGCCAACCATCATCGATGCAAGCTCGGCGGCCGATGCGGTAGGGCTTGCTTCGCCAACCACCTTGCCGAGGCGCAAAACGGTGATTTTGTCGGCCACTTCTTTTACCTCGCGCAACTTGTGCGTGATGAAAACAATTGAGTGGCCTGCATCGCGAAGTTGCTTCATGATGGCCATGAGCTCGTCGGTTTCTTGCGGAGTAAGCACGGCGGTTGGTTCGTCGAACACCAAAACTCGTGCGTCAGAAATTAGTGCCTTGATGATTTCTACACGCTGCTGCACACCAACCGGGAGGTCGCCAACAACGGCATCTGGGTCGATGTCGAAGCCGAAGCGATCAGAAAGTTCGCGCACCTTGTCGCGGGCCTTGGCGAGGTCGAGAACTCCGCCGAACTTGATCGGCTCGTGGCCGAGAATCACGTTTTCGGCAACCGTGAAAACAGGGATGAGCATGAAGTGCTGGTGAACCATGCCAATACCGGCCGCCATGGCATCGCCTGGGCCAGAAAACTTTTGAACTTTGTCGTCGAGAAGAATCTCGCCCTCGTCGGCTTGGTAAAGACCGTAAACCACGTTCATGAGGGTTGATTTGCCGGCCTGCAACAACAGTCGAACCATTCACGCTCAACGAAGCCAAACTGTTGTTCGTT
>JBBAMO010000197.1:0-2028 GCA_040402495.1 Rhodoluna sp. | reverse complement strand
AAGCGTGCCGTTGTTGGTGGCATCGACCGCGTTTACGAAATCAACCGCAACTTCCCGTTGCTCTGTTTGGCGAAACCTACGATGAATCGGTGCGAGTTATTCAAATCGGCGGCCCTTGGTCCAGAGAGCTTTGCGGTGGTACTCACGTATCTCGAAGTTCGCAAGTTGGCTTGGTCTCTCTAATCGGAGAGTCTTCGGTGGGCAGCGGATCTCGACGACTCGAGGCTCTCGTTGGCATTGAGGCGTTCAGATCACTTTCGGCAGAGCGCGCTCTGGTCGCAAGGCTCACCGAATCTTTCAAGGCACCTCGCGAGCAGCTCGAGGAGCGCATCATAGAAAGCATCGAGGAGCTTAAGGCTGCTCAAAAGAAGCTCTCCAGTTTGCAATCCGGATTATTGATGCAAAAGATTCCGGCCTCTTTGGAGTCTTCAACATCGGTGGCTGGGCACCGTTTCGTGGTGCTCGAATTCGGCGAGGTTAGCGATGGCAACGACCTCAGAGCCGTTGCTCAAGAAGCCATTAATAAAATCGGCTCCGAGTCTGCAGTAGTTGTGCTTACCGCTGTAACCGGTGGAAAGCCCCTCATCGCAGTTGCCACCACAGATGCTGCGCGCAGCACTGGAGCTAAGGCAGGCGATTTGGTGCGAACTGCCAGCGCTGTTCTTGGTGGAGGCGGTGGCGGAAAGCCAGACTACGCACAGGGCGGCGGCACAAATGTGAACGCTCTTCCTGCTGCAGTTCAGGCGATTAGAGAAGCGCTGCACTAGTGCAACGCGGGCGGCGCATTGCTTTCGACGTGGGCACAGCTCGCATCGGTGTAGCTGTTTGCGACCCAGATTGCATTCTTGCGACACCCCTAGAAAAGATTTCTCGGGACGACAAAGACATCGAAGCGGCCGTTGCATACATCAATGAATTCGAGGCCGTAGCAGTTTATGTAGGTCTGCCACTAAACCTTGAAGGCAAATGGACTCGATCCACATTTGATGCACTCTATTTTGCGCAAGAGCTTGAAGAAGAAACCAACGTTCGAGTGCGCATGATTGATGAGCGCCTCTCTACACGCGCCGCACAGGCCAATTTGCATGCGGCAGGCAAAACCGTGAAGTCGAGCAAAGCGATAATTGATTCAGCTTCGGCTATCGAGATTCTGGAGCGAGCTCTCGAGATTCTCAAAGCGGGGCGCGAAGCTGGAAAGACGACAGAAGTTGCAGAGTCACAGAGTGTATAAGAGAAGACGTATTGCCGTAATAGCTATTGCTTTGGTACTTATTCTTGCCGCTGGATATTTCAATAGAAGTGCTATTCGGCAAATGTTGGACGTATCTCTTGGTAACGAGTACTCGCAACAGAGCAGTGAGACTATCGATTTCACCATCAGCGCTGGGGAAAGTGGCTCGCAGGTTGCACAAAACCTAGTGGCGGCAGGAATCACCAAGTCATATTCGTCCACATACAAAGTGATAGTTGCTAAAGCTCCGACTTTTTACCCTGGCGTTTACAAGTTGCATTTGAAGATGAAAACAGTCGATGTTCTTGATGCCCTCGCGGATTCGACTTCCGTCGTAGACACAACGATCTTGATTAAGGAAGGGACTAGAGCGTCAACGATTTTCAAGATGCTAAGCGAAAAGTACGGAACACCGCTAAGTGACTTCGAAGCGGTCACACCTCAGGACCTCAAACTGCCCTCAGAGGCAATCAATCTCGACGGGTACCTCTTTCCGGCCAAGTATCGTTTCGATCCTAAACAGTCCGCCATTTCCATTCTTCGCACCATGAATAGCCGTATGAATGTTGAAATTGCTAAGGCAGGAATCGCCCCGAAGGATGTTCATAGAGTGCTAACTCTGGCGTCCGTGATTCAACGCGAAGGTCGCTACATCCCTGACTTCTACAAAATTTCGCGAGTGTTCCTAAATCGAATTGACCTCGGCATGGCACTGCAGTCTGACGCCACAGTTTCTTATGGCGCCGGAAGCCTTTCTTACACCACTACTGCAGCTCAGCGAGCCGACGACAACCCTT
>JBBAMO010000196.1:0-2072 GCA_040402495.1 Rhodoluna sp. | reverse complement strand
GCCGCAGTTCGTTTAGCGTCAGGAAAATAATTGTCATTCACCCCGTCAGCCAGCACCGATGAGCAAACCATCGGTGGGCAAATCCAAGATGAGCAGAGCTCGGGCTCAACGCTTCTCGAAGAGCGCCTCGAAAACCTCGAGCCTGGCGATCACGAACGTTATTCGCACTACGTACGCAAAGAAAAGATTGTGGAGTCTGCCGTTATGGGTACGCCCGTTGTTGCTCTTTGCGGCAAAACTTGGGTTCCCGGGCGCGATCCAGACAAGTTTCCGGTTTGCCCAACCTGCAAAGACATTTACGAAGGCTTGAGGCCAGAAGACCCAAAGTCTTCGGGCGATGGCGAAAAAGGTTAACCGTTAGATAAAACGGGTAGGCAGTGCGGCATCGCCGCGACCCAGACGCAATCCCTGAAGTGGCAACGCTTTTTTGGCCTCCGCGTGGAATTCTTTGGCCAATGAGGTTCCGGCCGAACCCATGTACTCGGTGTGAATCTCGCCATTGGTCACTAGCGGCACCAAAAGTTCACGATCGTGCGCACCAACTTCGGCATCGTGGCCTGCGCTTAGCAACTCGGCGGTTGCGATTCCCTTTTCATCGTGACGACGCATCGCAAACTTGCGCCCACCAACATTGGTTTTGTGCACCGACCGCTTGGCCACGCTGCGCCAAGAGCCGTCAGAGTTTTCGTAAGCAACCAACTTGTAAACAAAGCCTGCGGTCGGCACTCCGCTGCCAGTGACCACTGATGTTCCCACTCCGTAGTTATCTACCGGAGCAGCAGCCAACGCTGCAATCGAGTATTCGTCTAGATCGTTGGTCACCGTGATCTTGGTGCCAGTGTTGCCAAGCGAATCAAGAAGAGCGCGCACGCGAGTCACTTCGACGCCTAGGTCGCCAGAGTCGATGCGAACTGCACCAAGCTTCGGCCCGGCAATCGAAACAGCCATTCGAACGGCGGCGTCGACATCGTAGGTATCTACCAGCAAAGTCGTTTCAGGTCCGAAGGTTTCCACCTGAGCTCTGAACGCTTGCTCTTCGGTGTCGTGCAGCAGTGTAAAAGCGTGTGCCGCGGTTCCCATGGTTGGGATTCCCCATGAGCGGCCAGCTTCTAAGTTGGAAGTTGCGTTGAACCCTGCGATGTACGCCGCTCTGGCTGCAGCCACGGCCGAAATCTCGTTGGTGCGGCGGCCACCCATCTCGGCCAAGAATCGACCCTGAGCCGAGGTAACCATTCGGGCAGCAGCGCTTGCCACGGCCGAGTCGAAGTTGAGCACCGAAAGAATTAGCGTCTCCAAGACCACGGCGTTTTCAAAAGTGGCTTCGACGGTTAGCACGGGGGAGTACGCAAAGTACAGGTCGCCCTCTCGGTATCCGTGGATGTTGCCTTCAAATTTGTAGTTTGCCAACCAGTCCAATGCCTGCGAATCAACTACCTTGTTGTCGCGCAAAAAGGCCAGTTCAGGTTCTTCGAATCTAAAATCACGGATGCGCTCCAGTAGGCGACCAGTTCCTGCCACAACTCCGTAGCGGCGGCCAGCAGGCAGTTGTCGGCAGAACACCTCGAACACAGTCTCACGCTTGGCCATGCCAGAGTGACGAGCCGCGTCGAGCATGGTTAGTTCGTAGCGGTCGGTTAGAAAAGCAGAAGAAGTCAGCACGCAAACAAGCCTAACGAAACCACTGCCCTAAGGCTTGCCCGAATAGACTTGACCCGTGAATGATGCACCGATAGGAATCTTCGACTCTGGAGTGGGCGGCCTTACCGTGGCCCGTGCCATCATCGACCAACTTCCGAACGAGAGCATCATTTATGTTGGCGACACTGCCAACTCGCCTTATGGCCCAAAGAGCCTGCAAGAGGTTCGCGAATTGGCCCTAAATGTCATGGACCGCCTAGTCGACGAAGGCGTGAAGCTGCTTGTGATCGCCTGCAACTCGGCATCTGCTGCCGTGCTTCGCGATGCTCGCGAGCGCTACACGGTCGGCCGCGGCATCCCCGTGGTCGAAGTGATTCAGCCTGCAGTTCGACGCGCAGTGGCCGCCACCCGAAACCGCAAGGTCGGAGTAATCG
>JBBAMO010000195.1:0-2074 GCA_040402495.1 Rhodoluna sp. | reverse complement strand
GTCCCTCCAAGCGCACGAAAACCCCGCAGGATCTCACGTCTCGCGGGGTTTTTACTTTTCGGATACCAGCCACAATGCATCAAAAGCGGGTCTTAGCAGAGCCCGTAGCTAGGTTTTCTATTTGCGCTAGCATCCTCGCACGGCTTGTAGGCTTTGGATATGCGAGCCATCATCAAATTTCTAAGTGCTCTACTGCTTGTTGCGTCCTTGGCGTCGGCCGCGCCTGCTTCGGCCGATGTCAACAACTTCGAGTTCGAGTCGTTCGACGCTAGCTACGCGCTTTCGTTGAACGAAAGCGCTGACAACCGACCTGAGATGTTGGTCACAGAAACACTTGTGGCTCTATTTCCTGAGGCGGATCAAAATCGAGGTATTCGGCGAGACATCCCCGCTAAGAGTTATGGCTCGCTGCCTGGGCTAATTGAGGTTCTTTCCGTCACCAACGAAAACGGGCTGGCGAGAGAATTCGAAGAGACATCCGATGGTGAATTCGTTTCCTTGGCCATAAAGGCATCCGACGATTCTTTTGTTCACGGCCGACAAACGTACGTAATCAAGTACAAGCAATCTTGGGTGGTCGCAAACTATCAAGATAGCTCAGGTTTCGACGAGTTTTACTGGGATGTCAACGGCACCGGATGGCTGCAACCATTCGGTCGTGTTGGCGCGACCGTAACTCTAGACAAATCGTTGGCCTCGCATGTCTTGAGCGAAAAAGCGTCTTGCTACCAAGGTGAATCCGGATCAAAAACCACGTGCGACAAGCTGCAGGTGAAACCTGGCGTGCTTTCTTTTAGCGCCCAGAACCTAGAAGCCGGCGAGAACCTCTCTGTTGCCATTCCATTTGCGCCGAACATCATCAACACTTCGGGGCCAAAAGTAGATGGCACGCCATCGTGGTTGGCATTCATGGTTTGCGGACCTTTGCTGCTAATCATTTTGGCTTGGGCAGTCTATTACCGAATCGCAAAAATCAAGAATCAAGGCAAAAAGGCATTTATCTATGCGCAGTATCAGCCAGCCGAGCAGCCGGGTCTCTTGACCACGGGCCTCATTGCGGGCAAGCCGGCACACTTACTTCAGGCTTGCATCGTTGAACTGGCCGTCTTGAAGGTGCTAGAAATTGAACCGACAGTTCACGACGACAAAACCTTTATCGTTCGCCGCACCAACGTGCCACACGACGATGATGGCCTGTTGCGAGTTCTCGGTTTAGCCAAAGCCGGCGACCAGATAACGCTTGGCCAACACGCAGACACAGTTCAGAACGCAGCGGTCTCGGAGGCTCTTCCAGTTTTCATCGCTGAGCGAAAAAGCGCGCTTACGGCAGGCGGGTATTTCGTAAAGCGATCACTTGGGATGCCCGCAATCGTGTTTGTTGCCTCACTAGCGGTGTTTGCTGCCTGGTTGGTCGCTTCAGTGTCTCTCGATTCACAAACCGACGCTGGCTATTCAATCGCGCCGATCTTCTCCCTTCTTCCTTTTGCCGTCACGTATTGGCTGCTGCTTTCAAAGCGCGCACTCAGTGCCAAAGGTGTGGAGGTTGTGAATCACCTCAGCGGCCTTGAGCTGTACATCAAACTGGCCGAATCTGACCGCCTCGCCTTTTTGCAGTCGCCAAAGGGCGCGCTACTCAAAGAATCAGAGTTGTCTGGCAAGAAGGTGCTCAAGCTTTACGAGGATGTCTTGCCGTGGGCGATTTTGCTTGGATTGCAAAAGGAGTGGAGCAACTTGCTGGTCGATCTTTACCAAAAGCAAGACACCGCAAGCAACCTCGCGCTAAATGCTCTGATTGTCTCGAATCTCACAAACTTTGGCGGCGCTGTTTCGTCTTCCCTTAGTGTTAGCTCTAGCGGAGGTTCTTCCGGCGGAGGATCTTCCGGCGGCGGCGGCGGCGGTGGCGGCGGTGGCGGCATTTAGCCAACGATGCTTCGCAAGGCATACGGCATTTTCTTTGCCCAGCCATTCGGTTAGAATATAGGCACGGAAGCGTGCCGGAGCGGCCGAACGGAACAGTCTTGAAAACTGTCGTAGTTAATAGCTACCGTGGGTTCAAATCCCACCGCTTCCTCCA
>JBBAMO010000194.1:0-2080 GCA_040402495.1 Rhodoluna sp. | reverse complement strand
AGCCCTTTGTGTCGATGTTGCTTCCTAGTGTCCAGAAAGCTTGGAATGATGAATATCGCTGGACTCAGTGTTGCATTCAACGCCAAGCCAAAAGTTAGAGATGCCGCTCAGTTGGTCATTTCGTCGAAAAACCTCGAAGAACTTATTGCGGCGCTCCCCAAGTAATTTCAACCTTCAAAGCGCTTAACGAAAAAGGCACCCGAAGCTCGGGTGCCTTTTCTAATTCTGAAGACTACGCTCCGGTTGAGTGCAAGCCGCCATCCACGTGGATTAGCTCGCCGGTGGTTGCAGGGAACCAGTCGCTCAAAAGCGCGATGATGCCGCGTGACGCAGCCTCGGTGTCGGTTAGGTCCCAGCCAAGTGGTGCGCGCTCAACCCAAAGCTCTTCCATGGTTGAGAACCCTGGAATGCCTTTGGCGGCGGTGGTGCGAAGCGGACCGGCCGAGATTAGGTTGACACGAATGCCATCCTTACCCAGGTAACGAGCAAGGTAGCGGCTGGTCGACTCGAATGCTGCCTTAGCGACACCCATCCAGTCGTATACAGGCCATGACACGGTTGCGTCGAAGGTGAGCCCTACAACGCTTGAGCCCTTACCAAGAAGACCCTTTGCTGCCATGGTGATCGACTTTAGTGAGTAGGCAGACACGTGTACTGCGGTAGATACGTCTTCCCATTCGGTCTCAAGAAAGTTGCCACCTAGTGCGGTCTGCGGTGCGAAGGCAATGGCGTGCACGATGCCATCTAGGTGAGGTAGGTGCTCTTTAATGCGCGACTCAAGAGCGGCAAGGTCGTCTGGGTTGGTGGCGTCAAGTTCGATAACGGCAGCTGGCTTTGGAAGGCGCTCTGCGATTTTGGTTGTGATTGGAAGCATGCGACCAAATGACGACAAAACGATCTCTGCGCCTTGTTCCTGAGCTAGTCGAGCAACTGTGAAAGCGATCGAAGCTTCGGTGAGCACACCGGTAACCAGAATCTTTTTACCTTCTAGGATTCCCATTTTGTTCCTTTGTATCGGGGGTTGGCTTAATTCTCGCAGAAAACCTTTGGTTTCGGGTTAGTGACCCATGCCGAGTCCGCCGTCCACAGGGATGACAGCACCCGAGATGTACGACGCGTCATCTGAGGCGATCCAGGCCACGACCTTGGCCACCTCTTCAGGCTGAGCAAAACGACCGGCAGGGATGTTCTTCTTGTACTGGGCGATGGTTTCCTCTGGCAGCACGGATGTCATGTCAGTGTCGATGAATCCAGGGGCCACAACGTTGGCTGTGATTCCACGGGTGCCAAGCTCGCGAGTGAGTGAGCGCGCCATTCCCAAAAGACCAGACTTGGATGCCGAGTAGTTGACCTGTCCGGCGCTACCGAGCAGTGCAACAACACTGCCGATAAAAATGACTCGTCCAAACTTGGCTTTCATCATGCCCTTGGTTGCTCGTCGAAGAACTCGGAACGCACCGGACAAGTTTGTGTCTACGACCTGTTCGAACTCTTCGTCGGTCATGCGCATCAATAGGGTGTCCTTGGTGATTCCGGCGTTAGCAACCAGCACCTCAACCGCGCCAAGCTTCTCTTCAATCTCGGCAAAGGCCTTGTCTAGTGATTCGGCGTCGGTCATGTCGGCGATAACACTGAGGGTTCCAGCAGGTCCCTCACCAGAGCGCACGGTCACTGCAACTCGGTGTCCTAGGCGTACAAACTCTTCAGCGATGGCTTTGCCGATGCCGCGGTTGCCGCCGGTAACCAACACGGTTCTTGGAGTGGTCATCTTTACCTCAGTTCGGGGAATACATCCCAGTAGTTTTGGCTTAAATACATCAGAAGTCTACTCGCAGGCTTTGTCGCGCATTTGAGATTCGGAGCAAGGTTTGCAAGAAACACAGTCGGTAACCTCGCTCGAAATGTCTCCCCAAGAAGAGCGCAAACGCCGCATGATCAAGTACACAATTGCTATGTCTATCCGCGTAGTTTGTATCCTGTTGGCCATGGTCGTTCAGGGCTGGCTCATGTGGGTTTTATTTGCAGGAGCTATTTTGCTTCCTTACTTTGCCGTGGTGATTGCCAACGCGCAAGGGGCGCC
>JBBAMO010000193.1:0-2080 GCA_040402495.1 Rhodoluna sp. | reverse complement strand
AGAGAAGTGGTTGAAAAACTTGCCGCCAGGCTCGGCATGATTCTCACTTACGAAGGTTATCGGTGTGAAGGTCTTCGACATCGAAGTTGGCGACGACGAGCTAGGTGCTGGCGTAAACCAGCGCGTAGTGGTTCACATCGCTCAGAAGCGCAAGATCACCGAGGGCGACAAGCTTGCTGGTCGTCACGGAAACAAGGGTGTTATTTCTAAGATTCTGCCTGTCGAAGACATGCCGTTCATGGAAGACGGAACCCCTGTAGACGTAGTTCTCAACCCGCTAGGTATCCCAGGTCGAATGAACTTCGGTCAGATTCTAGAAACCCACCTCGGCTGGATTGCATCCCGTGGTTGGAACGTTGCAGAAACCGCCAAGTGGGCCGAAGGTCTTGCTGCCACCATGCGCGAAGGCGCTGCCGGCACCAAGGTTGCAACCCCAATCTTCGACGGTGCTTCTAAAGACGAGATCGTGCACCTTCTTGAGTCAACCAACCCAAGCGATTGGGAGAAGGCCAACAAGAAGAAGCTCATCGACGGCACCGGCAAGGCAACCTTGTTCGACGGCCGCTCGGGCGAGAAGTTCCCTGCGCCAATCTCTGTTGGTTACATGTACGTGCTTAAGCTGCACCACCTTGTAGACGACAAGATCCACGCTCGTTCAACCGGTCCTTACAGCATGATCACCCAGCAGCCGCTCGGTGGTAAGGCTCAGTTCGGTGGACAGCGCTTCGGTGAAATGGAAGTTTGGGCACTGCAGGCTTATGGTGCAGCGCACACTCTTCAGGAGCTTCTGACCATCAAGTCGGACGACATCCAGGGTCGAATCAAGACCTACGAAGCCATCGTGAAGGGCGAGAACATCCAGGCTCCTGGTATTCCAGAGTCGTTCCGCGTGCTTGCGAAAGAAATGCAGTCACTCGCACTAAACGTTGAGGTTCTCAACGCTAAGGGCGAGACTGTGACACTCAAGGAAGAGGAGTGGAGCGATGCAGACCGTGCGTCTGAAGAGCTCGGCATCAACCTTTCTAAGAATGAGTCGCTCGCAGCCGAGACCGATTTCACCACCTTCTAAGACGATCAAGATTTAGGTAAAGAGGACAAAAATGGAAGTTGAAGCATTCGACGCCCTACGAGTTGGTCTAGCCACCTCGGATGACATCCGTTCATGGTCAAATGGCGAAGTAAAAAAGCCAGAGACCATTAACTACCGCACCCTGAAGCCTGAAAAGGACGGACTCTTCTGCGAGAAGATCTTCGGCCCTACCAAGGACTGGGAATGTGCCTGTGGCAAGTACAAGCGTGTGCGCTACAAGGGCATCGTTTGTGAGCGCTGTGGTGTAGAAGTAACCAAGTCGTCTGTGCGCCGTGAGCGCATGGGTCACATTGAGCTTGCTGCCCCAGTAACCCACATCTGGTACTTCAAGGGTGTTCCAAGCCGCCTGGGCTACTTGCTCAACATGGCTCCAAAAGACCTAGAGAAGATCATCTACTTCGCGGCTTACCGCGTGATGAAGATCAACGAGGCCGACAAAAAGGCTGACGCCGGCATGATCAAGGAAGACTACCTTGGCCGTGTTCGCAGCCTGCTTGCTCAGCGCCACGAAGAGATTCTTGCTGTTGCTGGTTCAGAAGTTGAGGCACTGGAAGGCCACGGTCTAACCCTGGCTCCTGCCGCCAACATCTGGGAAGCACCACAGTGGGTTGACTACCAGTTCGCAAAGACCATCGACCAGATTGTTGCTGCCGAGCTAAAGAACCCTGCCCGTGCCGAATCGAAGGCTGCTAAGGCTTCTGCCGAAGAAGAAACCAACGATGCCGACACCGCCGCTCCAGTTCAGCGCGATGCTGCTACCGAGAAGCAGATCAAGTCACTTCTTTCTGAGTTCAAGAAGAAGACCGACAAGATCGTTCGCGAGTACGCACGTATCGAGCGTCCTGCCAACCTTCAGAAGGAACAGCTCGCATGGCGTTTGTTCCTTGCTATTAAAGAAGGCGACCTAATCCAGAACGACGTGATCTTCGATCACTTCGACTACATGTTCGGCGACTACTTCGAGACCTCAATCGCGTTTAAGCCTGTTCT
>JBBAMO010000192.1:0-2092 GCA_040402495.1 Rhodoluna sp. | reverse complement strand
CATCTGTGGTGATTACAACGAGCATGGTGGCAAGCCCTGGGGCAAGCATTCCGGCCGGTAAGAGTTACTAGCGATCCACCGCTGTTGGCGGCCGAAGCTGGTGCAATGGATGTGATCTCTGGCTTGGCACCATAGGTGTATTTGGTTGCAATGGTAGTTGCACCCCAGTGATTATTGATGGTGATTGGGTAGCTTCCGGCCTTGACAGCCTCGGGAACGGTACCTTCATAAACTTCGATTGAGTTTGGGTCCCAAGAGTCAGCCGACTGAATGCGGTTAACGTTGGTTAGAGCCTGGTCGCCAATCTTGATTACTGGCCAACCTTCGTTCCGGTCGTAAAGGTGGTGTCCGCGAACGCGAATGGTGTTCCCACCCTTTACCGAACCCTTGTTCGGCGAGACAGTTACCATGCTTGGAAAGTCTGGAGTGTAGTCAACAGTGCCCTTGTAGAGCACGTTGCCTTGGGCTGTGAGGTCTGCGATTTTCGATGGAGCGTCACCGTCGTTCTGACCCCAGCAGTTGTGGCCGTCGCCGGCTCCACACTTAAGAATTACGATGTCTTTTTTGCCTGGCTTATCCCAGTTTTCGGTGACATAGTCCCAGTTCATGTCGTAGGGCATTTCGTCGAAGTACATCGACGCTGTGCGGTTGTCGATGAAGCCCCATGTCCAGAAGTACAGGTAGCTTCCTGGGTGCGCTGGGTCTTCTAGGTAGCCCCAGTAATCTGCGTTTGAGTTGATTCCCTGACCAGTGAATGTGAAGCGTCCGGTAGGGGTTGTGTTGGCCTTATCAAGTTGTAGTGAATCGAATACAACAGGCTTGTACTCATAGGCATTTTTTAGGGTGGTCTGGGCTTGCATGCTTCTCCACCAGCCGACCGACTCATCCCAGATTTGACAGTCGTTCATCGCACGAACGTCTACCTTGCCAACTGACCAGTCGTAAAAGTTCGGAGCGTTGAGAAAGTAAGTTGCGATTCCGTTGTTGTCGTATTCAACGGCGTAGTTATTCCAAGAGCTTCGGTCGCTTCCGTCTTGGCGAATGAAGTTGAAGTAGGTTCTGCACTCGAGACCACTGCCGTTCCAGAACTGAACCACCGGGTTCTTTACTCGAATTGCGATGCGGTCTCCACCGATTTGCCCTCCGCTATCTGGAGTGATCGAAAGAATCTGCGGCTGCGCCAAAATGCGGTAGTTCACCTGCACGGTATAGGTCTTCTTGGTTACACCATCTGACGCAACGACTTCAAGAGAAACCACGGTGAATGCAGTTGGCAAGGTGAGGGTCTTGTCGTCTCCGCTAGCAACAACGTCGTCGTTGGTGCCCCACTTGTAGTGGATGGTTGCGCCAGCATCGGTGGCTGTGGCGTTGAGGGTTAGCTCTTCGCGAGTGGTGATTACCTGGTCGTCGATAACGGTGTTGCCGTAGTCGTCCTTGATGGTCACGGTTGGCTGGCTGCTAAACGCGATGCCGGCCTTGGCGTTTGCCGCACCCTGAAGTGTTAGGTAAGAGGCAACGTTGTGAACGACATGGATGGCGCTGCTGGCAGCCGACTCAATCGAGGTGCCGTCTAGTGCAAACGTAAAGCGGTAGTCGGCAAGAGCAGTTCCGATAAGCACCACGTTGTTGAAGGTTGCACGACCCTGATCGACTGTGACGGTGGTTTCGCCGGTGGTTAGGTCGCCGTTGGTGCCCGACGAAACCGCAATGGTGATGGTGCTGGCCGAGTCGCGAGTTACGCGGTTGCCAAATCGGTCGCGCATTTCAACAACTGGCTGGGTGGTTAGTGGCTCAGCTGTGCGGTTGCCACCTGCAGGCTGAGTAACAATCGCAACCTGCGAAACATCGGCGTGAATCACACGGATGGCGGCCGCGTTGACTGCGGTGATACCCGTTGCCGAGAAGCGCAGGGTGTAGTCGGTGCCAGGTGTTCCAATCAAGATCACGCCGTCGAAGGTTGCCACACCAGCTACCGCGTCGGCGGTTGTGGTGCCGTCGGTCACCGAGCCAGAGGCATCGTTGTGAACACTCACGGTGACGGTTGCGGTTGAGTTGGCAACCACGTTGTTAGAGAGGTCGCGAACCTCAACCA
>JBBAMO010000191.1:0-2151 GCA_040402495.1 Rhodoluna sp. | reverse complement strand
CTCCTGCTAATTGATCGAGCGCACCCACCAGTGCCAGGCGTTCGAGGGTTCTTCTTGTTGGCTTGGCCCGCAGATAAAAGTCGGCGACATCTTGGTATGGCTGGTTTGCGATGACGCGCTGAATTTCGGCATCGCTGATGCCCTGCACTTCGGTGAGAGCCATTCGTATTCCGATGTCCGGCTCCGACTCCGAAGACGTGGACTTGGGCCATCGTTGCACGAAGTATTCATCGGTTGAGTGATTCACATCTAGCGGCAGGATGCGTACCCCTAGGCGTCTTGCCTCTGAAAGCAGTAGGCGTTTTGGGTACATGCCGGGGTCGTGCGTGAACAAACCCGCCATGAACTCGGTGGGGTAGTGGGTCTTCAACCACGCGCTCTGATAAGTGGGCAGAGCGAAGGCAGCACCGTGGGCTTTGCAGAAACCGAATGATCCGAAGCTGGCCAGGGTTTGCCAAACCTTTTCGATGACATCGGCCGAGTACCCTTTTTCGTCTGCTTTGGTTCTGAAGAATTTCTCGACACTGGGCGCTAGGCGCGGGTCTTCGAGGCTTCTTCGAAATTCATCTGCCTTGGCAAGCCCGCAACCGGTCATCACATTGAAGATTCTCAGAACGTGTTCGTGAAAAATCACCACGCCGAAGGTCTCTCGCAAGATTGGTTCCAAATCGCGGTGAATGTATTCCGGTTGCGAGAATCCGTGCCGACCATCTAGGTAGGGGGCAATCATGTTGCCCTTCATTGGTCCAGGTCTAAACAGAGAGATCTGAATGGTTAGGTCGTTGAACTCGGTTGGTTGATGCTTGCCAGTTAGTTCGCGTTGACCGGGGCTCTCGATCTGAAAAATGCCGAGAGTGTTGGTGGTGCGTATTTGTTTGAAGGTTTCAGCGTCGTCTTTAGCGATTGCATCGAGGTCTAGCGAGATGCCACTAACTCTTTCTAACTCGCGCACGGCGTAGGCCATGGCGCTCTGCATTCGAACGCCAAGCACATCAAGTTTGAGCATTCCCATTGGGTCCATGTCGTCTTTGTCGAACTGGCTCATCGGAAGCCCCAACCCGCTTGGCTCCACCGGAGTGAGGTTTAGCAAGCTGGCATCACCCAGAATCACCCCGCACGGATGCATCGAAATGTGTCTAGGTAGACGATCTAGACGCTCGGTGATGTCGACCAAAAGGTTCATCTGACGGTCTTCTTCGATGGCATCCGCCATGGCGGCCAACTCGGGCTTGGTTTTGATGGCGTTTCTAAAGCTGCGTGCGCTGAAGCGCCACATGTTTTTTGCCAACTGGTCGATCTGTTCTTCGTCGAGACCGAGAGCTAAGCCAGAGTCGCGCATCGCACCGCGACCTCTGTAGGTTGACTGCATCGACAGCAGGGTTACGCGGTTGCTTCCGTAGCGCTTAAAAATCGCTCGGTAGATGTCGTGCCTCCTCGCCGATTCAACATCGATGTCGATATCGGGCAGACTGGTGCGCTCAACGCTGAGAAATCTCTCGAAGAGCAGATCGTGTTCGATTGGGTCGACTCCACTGATGCCCAGCAGGTAGTTGGTAAGCGAACCCGCACCAGAGCCACGCGCCGCGATGCGAATGTTCATGTCGCGAATCATTTGAGCAACGTCGGCCACGGTTAGAAAATACGTAGCGAACCCGAGGCGATTGATAGTGATTAGTTCTTGGCTGAGGCGGTGTTTGATGTCGGCAAGCTTTTTGTCGTTGGCGTTAGGGTAGCGAAAACCTAACTGTGCGTTTGCCCTTTGCCACAGCACCTCGAATGGGTTGCCATCGATGCCAAGGGTGCTCTTTTCTGGAGTTTTTGGTTTGCCCCATCCGCAGTCTTCTGCCGGATCTAACCGACAACGGTCGGCAAGCTGTTCTGTTGACCGAAGCAAAGAGGTTGCTCTGGCTTGGTCTTGAGTTATCTCTTTGGCTAGCGCCCGCATGGCATCGTTGTTTTTGAGCCAGGCCTGCGCGTTTGGCTGCACGCTAAACATTCCAAGCGGCTCCAAATGGCGTGCTGCGTCGAGTACGTCGGCAGTTAGCGCGTCGTCGGGTTCTAGATAACGCACCGCGTTGGTGAGAACCGTTGGAACCCCCATAGAGTCGGCGATTTGCAGCATTCGGTTGGCCTGCAGGTTGCAAAAAGCGG
>JBBAMO010000190.1:0-2151 GCA_040402495.1 Rhodoluna sp. | reverse complement strand
TGCTGGCTGACGGGGTGAATGACAATTATTTTCCTGACGCTAAACGAACTGCGGCGGCAACCTTGGTTGCGACATCTGGGTGAAACACGCTTGGAACAATATACGAGGCGTTCAGCTCAGATGCCTCCACGCAGCTGGCCAGCGCGCCGGCGGCCGCCAAAAGCATCTTCTCGGTGATCTTGTGCGCTCCTGCATCGAGCAGCCCGCGGAAGAAGCCAGGAAAGGCCAAAACATTGTTGATCTGGTTAGGAAAATCGCTTCGACCGGTGGCCACGACAGCCGCGAATATCGCAGCCTCTGATGGCTCGATCTCGGGGTTTGGATTGGCGAGGGCAAACACGATAGACCCTTTCGACATGGTGGCTACGTCTGCTGCATCAATAACGTTGGCAGCCGACACCCCGATGAAGACGTCGGCATCCTTCATGGCCTGCTTGAGCGTTCCGGTTTGGCCGGCAGAATTGGTGTGCTTCGACACCCACTCGAGAGTGCTGCCAGGGGCTATGTCTTCGCGACCAGCGAAAATTACGCCCCGCTGATCGGCCACCACGGCGTGCTTTAGGCCAGCAGCCATCAACAGTTTAAGCACAGCGGTGCCAGCGGCTCCTGCGCCCGACATCACGAGGCGAACATCCTCGATGTTTTTGCCAACCACCTTGAGGGCATTGCGCAGCGCGGCCACGCACACGATTGCAGTGCCGTGTTGATCGTCGTGAAAGACCGGGATGTCCAGCTCGGCACGAAGACGCTCCTCGATTTCGAAGCAGCGTGGTGCCGAGATGTCTTCGAGGTTGATTCCCGCAAAGCCTGGAGCGATGGACTTAACCGTTCGAACAATCTCATCCACATCTTGAGTGTCAAGGCACAGCGGGAACGCGTCGATTTCGGCAAAGCGCTTGAAAAGCGCAGCCTTGCCTTCCATCACTGGAAGCGCGGCGAGAGGCCCAATGTTGCCAAGCCCCAAAACGGCCGAACCATCGGTGACCACGGCAATGGTGTTGCGCTTGATGGTAAGCCTGCGGGCATCCGAGGGGTCTTTGACAATTGCTTCACAGATGCGCGCCACGCCTGGTGTGTATATAAGCGAGAGATCATCGCGGTTGCGAATGGGAAGTTTGGACTCAACGGTTAGCTTGCCTCCGAGGTGAGCCAGAAAGGTGCGGTCGGAAACCTTGCCTACCACAACGCCCTCGATTGCACGAAGGATTTCTACCAACTGCTCGGCGTGCTCGCTGTTTCTAGTTGCGCAGGTTACATCCACGCGCACGCGCTCGGCATCTGAGTGGTTTACGTCTAAGGCTGTGACCACTCCGCCAGAGGCCTCGATGGCGCTGGTGAGTTGACTCACCGTGGTTGGAGTTGCAGGCGCTTCAAGGCGCATGGTTATTGAATACTGCACTGATGGCGTCGTCGACATGTTTTTAGTCTGCCACTAATGCCTATTTGAAGTTAGCCAGGTCTCCCAGAGTTGCGGTCAGACTCAAGGTTTTACCATCGCGCAAAACCTCGAAGGTGACCTTGGTGTTGCCCTTCAGCGAGCGAACGGCTGAGGTAAGTTCGCTCGACGATGCGATTGCAGCACCGTTGAACTTGGTCACAACATCGCCGACTCTGACGCCCGATTTTTCGGCTGCACCACCCTTGGTTAGCGCTTCTACCTTTGCACCGGTAGAAAAACCTTCAACCACCGATTTTGCATTCGAGTTGTTGCTTACTGTTGCACCAAACAAACCGTGACTGGCCTTGCCAGTAGTGATTAGCTCGGTGCCGATGCGCTTAGCGATGTTTGAAGGAATGGCAAAACCAACACCGATCGAACCAGATTGCGAACTGGTAGAAGTTGACGAAGCTGTTGCGATTGCAACATTGATTCCAACGAGTTCGCCGGCCTGGTTGACAAGCGCTCCACCCGAGTTGCCCGGGTTGATTGAGGCGTCGGTCTGAATAACCTTCATAACTACCGGGGCGGTGCCGCTTCCGCTCCAAAGTTGAAGCGAGTTAGAACCCTTGGCTGGGTCTGAAGATGCCACCTGGATGGTTCTATCCAGGGCAGAGACGATGCCTGAGGTAACGCTCGAAGCAAAACCGAGCGGTGCGCCGATTGCCACAACCGAGTCGCCAACGTTGAGGCGATCGGAATCGCTGAACTTC
>JBBAMO010000189.1:0-2158 GCA_040402495.1 Rhodoluna sp. | reverse complement strand
ACCAAACTTGGCGACGAAGCGATTATCGAAGAAGCAACCATCAACCTTGAAATTCTTGAGGAAGAAGTAAAACAGGGTGTGGCTCCCTCGCTTTCGGCCGCTGGTTTCTCAACCCTCTCTCAGGCAACTGGAGCATTTGTGAGCCAGGAACCAGTTACAGATTCCATCGTGGTGCAAGATTCCAACGAGGGCCTCATCGAAAGCATCGATGAGATTGTGGTTCTCGACGATAAAACCCGCGAAATCGAACTACCTAAAAAGAGCGACGACGAGCTTTTCTAAGCCAGCTTTTCAAATCCGTCTAGAACTTCTTTCCAGCGCAGTTTGAGCTGCTCGGCGGTCAAAACATTCTTTGGTCTAACAATCAGATCGTCTGCCACGTAGTAGAGGCAAACCGCGATGTCATCTTCGGCTACATCAAAGTGCTGCGAATAAGCCATTCGATACAAACCAAGCTGAAGCGCACGTTCGTCTTCTTCGGCCTGGTTGGCTGGTGGCTTGCCAGTTTTCCAGTCGACAATTTCGATCTTTTTGCCTTGTAGTTCGGTATCGGAAGCATCGACATCAAACACCGCGTCAATTTTGCAAATGAAGGTGTTTTGCCCAATCGTTACTTGAATCTCCACCTCGATTTCTTTGGCGGTCAGCTCTGCCCACTTAGAGTTCTCAAAGTTTGCCTTGAGCTGCTCGAGTTGTTCGGGAGTGGTGAGGTCTAACTCTTCTAGAGCCGCCTCGGTATCGTCTAGTTGATCGGCATTGGCGACAATCCCGAAGCGCGACTCAATCCAGGAGTGAAACAACGTGCCCTTCATCGTTTCGGCAAAAGGCTGGGATGGCATTGGGCGGCGGTAGGTTTCGGCCATCTCTTTTGGCTTCTTCAGGAAGTCCTTGAATCTGGAGGCTGGGATGCGCACCGGCAGTCTGACCTGCTTGGCTCGCACCTCGCTGGCTTCCAGGTCGTCGATTAGGGCTTGCACTTCGTTCATTAGTTGAGCGGTGTCGTCGTCGAGAGGCTTCTTATCATCAAAGCCTTCGATCTCAGATTCCACTTGTGCTGCAGCGGCTTCAAGCTTTACTCGGTGGCGCTCGCCCAGAGGATCGATGGGCCACTGTTCGGTAACCGCCGAAGCTGGCTGAGGGTTTACTAGCGAATCGAATTCTGGCAGACCGCCATCTTGGCCAGCAAAAAGAATTCGCACGTTTGTAAGCCCAGAGTTGGCGACTTCTAGCAGGTAAGGCGACGGTTTGCCCAAGTAGCGCTCGTTCTGTGGCTTGGTGACATCCTTGGATCCTACTTTCCAGCGCGAGCCAGAGAGCAGAAGCTCCGCCTTGGGGCGGGTGATTGCAACATAGGCGAGCCTGCGCTCTTCGCGTTCTAGGTGGATGCCATTGTGATCTGAGAAATCGTCGCGAACCTTCTTTAGGTCGGCTTCTTTGGTTGCACCCGTGAGGTCTAGTTCAGGCAGCGAACGCACATCTCCCCTGAGCGGGAATGGCAGTGCACCAACGCTCAGCCAACCCTTCTTGCTCTTGGGTTCGTTTGGAAAATCTCGATCGGTCATGTTTGGAACGGCAACGTAGTCCCACTCGAGCCCCTTGGCTGAGTGAACGGTGAGCACCTGAACGACGCCGGCCTTGGTTGCCGTTGAGGCAACTTCAATCTTTTCTTTGCCAGAGGCAAAGTCGAGCCATTCGAGAAAGCTGCCGAGGTAGACCGTTGAACCGGCCTCGTAGTTGGCAACGATGTTGAAGAAAGAGTTGAGATTTGAGAAAGGATTGACGCGGCGTGGATTTGCCGCCAGCTCAATGTCTAGGTGCAGTTCGCGAGACACGTACTGAACGAATTCCGACAGTGGCAAACCGGTTTGCTGACGCAATTCACGCATGGTTTGACCGGCATCCACGAGGCGAGCCAGCGAAGACTGAGACATTCCGTAGAGCGAGTCTTTCTTTTCGTCGGCCAGAAGGTCTAACGCATCAACGAGCGATGACTCATACTCCGCTCCTAAGCCATCTTCGACTTTTGCCTTCAGCTGCTCGTCGCTCATCTTGCCAATAGATCTTGCCCATCGGTGCAAGCGTGAGATGTCTTTAGGGCCAAGGCGCCATCTTGGGCCTGCAAGCAAACGAATCAGAGCAGCACCCGAGTTTGGTGAGT
>JBBAMO010000188.1:0-2166 GCA_040402495.1 Rhodoluna sp. | reverse complement strand
GCGACGTTACTTTTGACACCTTCGACGGCATCGTCTAGTCGCCACCAGTTCGAACGATTAACATAGACAAATGACCATCAAAGTTTCTGTTGTAGGCGCAAGCGGGCGCATGGGCAAGTTGGCCCTCGAGCTAATCGACGCCGCCCAAGATCTTTCGCTGCATTCGGCGCTAGACAGCAAGTCGAACCTTTCCGAAACCGATGGCGCCGATGTCATATTCGATGTGACCCGACTCGAAGTAAGTGCCCAGGTTGTTCAGCAGGCTCTCGAAAGCGGCATAGCAGTAGTGGTCGGCACCAGTGGTTGGTCTGCAAACAAACTTGCCGAGCTAGAAGCAAGTGTTTCAAAGAACGATGGCACTGCGGTTGTTATCCCTAACTTTTCTGTCGGCTCGATGCTGGCAACTCGTTTTGCCGCCGAGGCTGCAAAGCACTTTTCGAGCATCGAAATCGTCGAGGCGCATCACGCTCACAAGGTCGATTCACCATCTGGAACTTCAATTCGAACAGCTGAGCTAATCTCCAAGTCTCGCGGAAACACTCCATTGATTGTTGGCGCAGATCAGCAGGCGCGCGGCCAGATTGTTGCTGGTGTGCCGGTTCACAGCCTTCGTCTGTCAGGTGTGTCTGCCAAACAGGATGTTCTGCTGGGTGGCGAAAGCGAACTTCTAACTATCAGCCACGAGACGACATCCGTTTACGCATACTCGGCCGGAATCTTGGCGTCGATTCGCTTTGCCGCATCCAACAAGGGCTGTTTCGTAGGCCTCGAAACCGTCCTGGCGTAATGAACGGTGCCAAGCTCGGCGCAATTGCCACAACGGCACTCACTGCCATGTATGTGCTGCTTCTTGGTAACACTGCGTTGGTTCTGATTTCTGCACCAGACCTAATAGCCAAGGCGATGGGCGTGCTGATGCTGCTGTTTCCGCTTCTGGCGATTTGGCTGGTCATCGCCGAGTTGCGCTTTGGCTCGCGCCTCGAAAAACTTTCAGCCCAGTTGATGGCCGAAGAGGCCTGGCCAAAATTCAACTTTGAGATTCGCCCAAGCGGCAGAGTGGTTAGAACTTCGGCTGATGCCGAGTTCCAAAAGTACCGCGCAATCCTAGATAAAGATCCTTCAAACTGGCGTAACTGGTTTGCCCTAGGTCTTGTCTACGATGCCGCCGGCGACCGCCGCCGAGCCCGCGCGAGTATGCGTAAAGCTATCGAACTAGCGAATGACTCGAAGGCGCTTTAGCCCGAAGTAAATCTGGCAACCGAGGCAGTAGTTGAACACTGCGTTCAGGAAAGCTGCAAAGAATGCCGCCGCAGCCGCGTAAACCAAAGCACCTGGCGCAAACACTAGGTACAAAACCTGCTTTTTCGATCCAGATAGCGTCACTTTGCCTGCGAGGGTAACAACGATTAGTTTTGCTGTCTTTGGTCCGATTCCCGGAACAGACTTGAATACTAGGTCGTCCTCAGCTGACACGGCATCAAAAATCTGGTCAGAACTCAGGGCAGAAACTATCGCCAAAGCAGACTTTGGACCCACTCCCGACACAGAGCGAAGAAGTTCAAAAAGGTTAAGTTGCTCGACGTCGGTAAACCCGAAGAGCGTCATCGCATCCTCTCGAACAATCATCGCTGTTTGAACAAGTAGACCTTCGCCCAATTGCAAAGATGCGGATAGCGCAGGTGTCACATTGACCAAATAGCCAACGCCATTTACGTCGAGTACGACGGAATTGGGATGTATGGTCTGAACAGTGCCGGTTAGGGATGCAATCACAAGTCAAGCCTAACTAGCGTCGAGGTTTTGCCTTGGAAGCCAGCTCCGCTTTGGCCCATGCTTGTTGCGCCGGCGTTGCAGCGCCGGCCGATCCATTCACGGTTGCCCCTAGTGGCTTCCACCCCTGTGTGATAGCGATAGCCAGAGCATCCGCAGCATCGGCGGGCTTAGGCGCCTCTTTGAGCCCGAGAATCTTGGCTACCATGGAACCGACCTGTGGCTTAGCTGCTCGCCCGCTGCCTGTTACCGCTGCTTTCACTTCGGTTGGAGTATGGAGTGCGACACGGATGCCGCGCTGCGCTGCAAGAAACAGCACAACCCCGCTAATCTGCGCGGTACCCATCACCGTTCGCAAGTTTGCTTGAGCGAATACCCGCTCCAGCGCAATTACGT
>JBBAMO010000187.1:0-2185 GCA_040402495.1 Rhodoluna sp. | reverse complement strand
GTCTGCCGGTCGCGTGCGTTCAGAACGCGGCAAGGACATTCGTCAAACCAAGGGGCGCCACGCACGTGAACAGCGTTTGGCAGAGTTGAAGCGCAAAATCAAATCGCACCCTTGCCACGGCTGCAGCGACCGAGAGGCCCACTCCCGTTGGGGTGAGCGCTGGTACAAGCTGCGACGCGAAACCGACAACCTTCTAGCTCAAATCGAGGGTCGCACCAACCAGGTTGCCAAGACCTTTGACCGCATTTGCTTATTGCTTGTCGAGCTGGAGTATCTAAGCATCGACGAGCAAGACTACGAAGTGACCGAAGCCGGAAGAAAACTCGCACGAATCTACGGCGAACGCGATCTACTTGTTGCCGAGTGCCTGAGGCTCAACGTTTGGAAAGACGCAGATCCAGCCGCTCTGGCCGCAATCGCTGCAGCCCTCATCTATGAGGCTAGACGCGACGACGATGACCCCAATCCGAGGCTTCCGAGAGGCGAATTCGCTGGAATCTTGGAGAAAACCGTTCATGTGTGGGAAAACATCGAGTACTTGGCAAAGTCGCACAAGCTCCCGCAAACCAACGAGCCTGACCCAACATTGAGTCTCGCGATTCACCGCTGGGCAGGAGGCGCGAAGCTTGACACAGTTCTTTCGGAAGCAGACATGCTGCCTGGCGACTTTATTCGGTGGACCAAGCAAATCGTCGATCTGCTAGACCAGATAGCGCAAACCGGTGAGGGCCCAGTGGCTGTTACTGCACGCGCGGCTATCGACAAGGTAAAGCGCGGCATCGTTGCGTACTCATATTTCTAGAAACCAATTCGTCTTCTGGAAAGAGATTTAGGCTAATCAGGTGAAAAAGATCAGGCGCGTTGATGAAGTGTTTCTAGCTTCGCGCCTTACCCTCGCGGCTTTGGCCGGAGCCATCTCTTATCTCGCGTATCCGCGTCCTGGTATTTGGCCAATTATTTTTATCAGCGTCGGTTTGATCTTTGTCGCTATTCGCGGTGCCACGTTACCCAGAGCATTCGCCGTTGGCTTCACCGCGGGTTTCACTTTTTTTGCTTCGCAATGTTGGTGGATAAGTCAGTACCTCGGGCCTTTACCCTTAGTGGCACTATCGTTTTTGCAAGCGATCTTCGTGGCCGCTGCGCTCACCGTTTTTGAAGCGGTGCGCAGACGAATGAGCCACGAGTGGATTCAAGCGCTGCTGTTTGCATCCATTTGGACCGCACGAGAGTGGGTTAGTACACACTGGCCTTACGGCGGCTTCCCGTGGTCGCGTTTGGCCATGTCGCAGGCCGATTCGCCCCTCTCGGGCTGGGTCTATTTTGGCGGACTCTCTCTTCTAACTTTTGCAATCGCGCTGGTCTCGGCACTTGGTGTGGTTTACCTTCCTAAGGCCCTAAGACCCCAAACTCGGATGCTCGCGCTTCGAACGCTTTCGGTTGCGCTCTTGGCGCTCTTCATAGTCCCGGCGCTGGTTCCTGCATCGCAGGGTGATGGCGAAAAGTACCGGGTCGCCGGTATTCAGGGAAACGCAAATGCAGGGCTTTTCGCTAACAATGTGCGTGGGTCGATTCTGGGCAAGCATGTGAAGGTGACCGAACAGCTCATTCAGCAAGACCTGGATGGAGTCAAGTTGGTCGTTTGGCCTGAAAACGCAAGCGACATAAACCCGATGAACGACCCAGCCATCGAGAACCGCCTAGACCGTTTGGTAAACCAACAGCTAAACGTGCCCCTAGTTTTCGGCACCATCACCTCTGATCAGAACAACATCTACAACTCGTCCTTGATATGGAAGCCGGGTGAGGGGATCAGCGATCAGTACGACAAGAAGCGTCCTGTTCCATTTGCCGAATTTGTTCCGGACCGCGATTTTTGGTACCCGCTCGCACCAGACCTGATTGGCCTAATCACCCGCGGTTACACATTCGGCACTAGAGACCCTATCTTCGAAGCTGACAACCACCGATTCGGAGTTTTGATTTGTTTTGAAATAGCCGTGGATGAGATCGCGCAGTCCATCGTTGATTCGGGGGCCGAGGCAATAATTTCGCAAACGAATAACGCCGACTTCGGTCACAGCGACGAGTCTTTTCAACAGATCGCAATTGCAAAACTCAGGTCCATCGAAACCGGACTGCCACTAATCAACGTATCGACCACAGGTCCTTCGGGAGCGTTCTCCGG
>JBBAMO010000186.1:0-2240 GCA_040402495.1 Rhodoluna sp. | reverse complement strand
GTCTACTCACCCGAGACCACCCTGAGATTGAGCACCAAACGGCAATCAGTCGCCAGGTTGTTGAACTCATCGGTGATTCTCACAGCAACTTGCCTCCTGGCTTTACCGTTCACCCAAAACTTCAGCAGTTGCTGCAAAAGCGCCTCGAGATGTCGCGCGAAGGCGGAATTGACTGGGGCTTTGGTGAGCTTTTGGCCTTTGGCTCTCTGATCCTTGAGGGCAAACCTGTTCGTCTTGCAGGCCAGGACAGCCGTCGCGGCACCTTTGTTCAGCGTCACGCCGTTTTCCACGACCGCATCAATGGTCAAGAGTGGATGCCGCTTCGAAACCTTGCCCAAGATCAGGCAAAGTTCTACGTATACGACTCACTGCTAAGCGAATATGCGGCGATGGGCTTCGAATACGGCTACTCGGTTGAAGACCAGAAGGCACTAGTTCTTTGGGAGGCTCAGTTTGGCGACTTCGCCAACGGAGCACAGACCATCATCGATGAGTTCATTTCTTCTGCAGAACAAAAGTGGAACCAGCACTCAGGCGTGGTCTTGCTATTGCCTCACGGTTACGAAGGTCAGGGTCCAGACCACTCGTCGGCTCGCATCGAACGCTACCTTCAGCTTTGCGCCGAGAACAACATGACCGTGGCCCAGCCTTCTACCCCGGCTTCGCACTTCCACCTGTTGCGTCGACAGGCATACTCAACCCCTCGTCGCCCGCTCGTGGTGTTCGCTCCAAAGTCGATGCTTCGACTGAAGGCGGCATCTTCGGCCGTGGAAGATTTCACCAACGGAACATTCCAGCCGGTGATCGACGACCAGCAGGGGCTCGACAAAAACGCGGTTTCTCGTGTGCTGTTCTGCTCGGGAAAGATCTACTGGGATCTTCTCGCCGAGTCGCAAAAACGGAACGATGGCAAGACCGCGATTGTTCGCGTTGAGCAGCTGTACCCAACCCCGGTCGACGAAATCAAGGCAACCTACGCCCAGTATCCAAACGCCGAACTTGTTTGGGTGCAGGACGAACCTGCCAACCAGGGTCCATGGACATACATTGGCCTCTTCTTGCCGAAGTACATGAACGGTCAGGTAGCCAAGCTGGTTTCACGCCCAGCATCAGCATCACCTTCGACCGGTTCGTCAAAACGTCACGCCGCCGAGCAAGCCGACTTGATCGAGCGCGCCTTCAACGCGTAAGCAGATGAACCCAATCGACAGAGTCATCCGAGTTGTTGTTTTAGGCGACACTCTGGTTTCTTCGTCTGGCGACACTAAGGGAATCGGTTGGTTGGGTCGTGTTCTGGCGCGCACTCCGATCGAAGACCCGCAAATCGATGTTTACTCACTGCCCGCACCCGACGAAACCAGCGCCGCTCTGGGCGAGCGTTGGGCAACCGAGGCCCAGCGCAGGTTTAGCCCAAACACCGAGAATCGCTTGGTGCTAATGGTTCCAAACAGCGACCCGGCAGCTGGCATCAGCATTTCGCGTTCAAGACTCAATCTTGCGAACATACTCGACGATGCCAAGCGCATTGGCGTTGAGTGCTTTGTTATTGGGCCAACACCGCATCGCAACCCGGAACTCAACTCAGAGATCGAACATTTGGTTGCCGGCTTCGAAGATGTTTGCTCGCGCCGAGGAGTGACTTTTGTTGATTGCTTTACGCCGCTAGTAGAAAACGAAGGTTGGAACACCGAAGTGCGTGGTGGCCAAAGCGGCTTGCCCGGACAGGTTGGTCACGGACTCATTGCCTGGTTGGTTCTAAATCGCGGTTGGTACCCATGGTTAGGGTTGCCAGAACAGTCTTAGTGCTGTTCTTCTCCAGAGTTGATGTTGCGGATTCGCTTGAGAATTCGGTCGGCTAGTTCGCGAGGTGGAGCCTCGTCGCAGGACTGCTTGATTACCTTGCTGAATGCAAACTCAAAGTCGTAGTCGGCCTCGCATGAGTCGCAGTGGGCAATGTGAGCGAGAATGGCCTCGGACTCGCTGGCGGTTAGTTCTTCTTGCACAAATTCGTGCACCTGACGTTTAGTCTCTTCGCAGTTGATCTCGGCCATTATTCTTCTTCAACTCTCTTGGCCTTGTCAGCGGCCTTTTTTTCTCTAGTTGGGGTTACGTCGTAGCCTTCTTCGGCTGCGAATTCTTTAAGCGCTTCGTGCAGCGCCTTCTTGCCGCGGTGCAGGCGACTCATTACGATGTTCCGCCACCGCCAATCGACGACAACGACAAGTTTTCGCAGGCCCACG
>JBBAMO010000185.1:0-2277 GCA_040402495.1 Rhodoluna sp. | reverse complement strand
TCGGTCTTCAGTATGGAGTGCCATTGGAGACCTTCGTAAAGAAGTTCACCAACGTCAACTTCGAGCCTGCCGGTCTAACCGACGACGCAGACATCCGCATGGCCAAGTCGCTGATGGACTACATCTTCCGTCGCCTAGCGCTTGACTACCTGCCTTACGAAACCCGCACCGCGCTAGGCATCAACAGCGCAAGCGAGCGTTCGGCAGCGTTGGATGCAGCCGGAGGTTACCCACCGGTTGTTGAAGCCATCGCACCGGCTGCTCAGGAAGCTGTCGAGGAGGTCGAAGCGATTGTTGAAATCAAGGAGACCGTAACTCAGACTGTAACCATCGAGGCAAAGCCAGAGAAGCGCGAAGTTCACTCTTCGGCAGAACTTTTCGAGTTGCTTCAGGGCAAAGAGTCAGACGCACCACTTTGCTTCAACTGTGGAATCAAGATGCGCCCATCGGGTTCATGCCACGTGTGTGAAGGCTGTGGATCAACCAGCGGTTGCTCATAAACCGGATTAGTTCCACGAAAGGGGTCTGCGAAAGCAGGCCCCTTTCGCTTTGGAAGGTAACCTAGACAGGTGTTTTACAACTTCGTCTTCAGGGCATTCTTCGCCAAACTCGACCCCGAGTTCGTTCACCACATGGTGGCTTTTGGGCTCCGCCTGGCATCGGTGTTTGGCATCACGCGAATTGGACGTCTAAAGCCGCTCCAAACAAAAACCGTTCGCGCCATGGGTCTCGACTTTGCAGGCGCCTTCGGCCTCGCCGCCGGCTTCGATAAGAATTCCAAGATGGTGCGCCCGCTAGCCGACCTAGGTTTCTCGCACATCGAAGTTGGCACCATCACTGCCATCGCGCAGCCGGGTAATCCAAAACCAAGACTCTTCAGACTCATCGCCGATCGTGCGCTCATCAACCGAATGGGCTTCAACAACGATGGTGCACCAGCCGTAGCCAAGCGTCTGGCAGCCCTGCGCGCCAAGCACGGAGCCCACCTCCCGATCATCGGTGTCAACATCGGCAAGAGCAAGGTAACGCCCGTAGAAGACGCTGCCTCCGACTACCGCGAATCTGCCCGTCTGCTGGCCCCTTACGCCGACTACATGGCAGTAAACGTCTCGTCGCCAAACACACCAGGTTTGCGATCACTGCAAGACGTAGCAGCGCTGGAACCGATCCTTGCCGCCGTCATCGAAGAGTCGAAAGGCAAGCCAGTTGTCGTAAAACTCGCACCAGACCTGGCCGACGCAGACATCCTTGAAGTTGCCAAGTTGGTCAAACGACTTGGTCTTGCTGGCGTGATTGCCACCAACACCACAATCTCCAGAACCGGACTCAAAAGCGATGCAGATAAAGTTGCCCAGATGGGTGCTGGCGGACTGTCTGGTGCGCCACTAAAAGCCCGTGCGCTCGAGGTTTTGAAACTTTTGAAGGGTCAGCTAGCGAGCGACCAAATCGTGATTTCGGTAGGTGGAATTGAAACCACCCAAGATGCCGCCGAGCGTCTGGCTCATGGCGCAACGCTTGTTCAGGGTTACACCGGATTCATTTTTGAAGGCCCGTTTTGGGCGAGAAAAATTAATCGCGAACTAAACGCCTAGCCTTCAAAAACCTGAGGCTATCGAGAGCGCTTGAAACGGCTAACTAAACCAGGCGAGCCGGCGGGCTCTTGGTTTCTGAAGGGTCGAACACCGCAACCGGCTGCAGAATCTCGGCAGCGCGCTTCATGATGTCGTCGGGGATTTCGATATCGAGAGCGCCGATGTTCGAGGTGATCTGTTCAGGCTTGGTAGCACCAACAATCGCACTGGTCACGTTCGGGTTCTTAAGAGTCCAGGCGAGTGCAAACTGGGCCATGGTAGCCCCGCATTCCTCGGCAAGTGGGCGAAGCTCTTGCACCTTAGTAAGCACGGCGTCATCAAGGAGACGGCTCATGTTGGCTCCCGCCTTTTCATCCGCTCCACGCGAGCCTGCCGGGTGTGGCTGGCCAGGTAGGTACTTACCTGTCAAAACTCCCTGAGCCATCGGCGACCAAACAATCTGGCTAACGCCGAGGCGCTCCGAAGTTGGGATGACCTCTGCTTCGATGACTCGCCAAAGCATTGAGTACTGGGGCTGGTTTGAGATCAACTGAAAGCCAAGTTCCTTAGCAAGTTTGTGACCAGCTTCGATCTGCTCGGCGCGCCACTCTGAAACACCGATGTACAGAGCTTTACCCTGACGAACGATATCGGCAAAAGCCTGCATGGTTTCTTCTAGGGGAGTCTCGTAGTCGAAACGGTGAGC
>JBBAMO010000184.1:0-2303 GCA_040402495.1 Rhodoluna sp. | reverse complement strand
CTGAAGCGCTTCATGCCACGTGCTCAAGGACGCGCATTCCGCATCCTTAAGCGCACCAGCCACATCACCGTTGTGGTCTCTACCCCAGATGAGCTTGCCGCCAAGGCTGGCCTCCAGAAGGCGAGGAACAAGTAATGGGTCAAAAGGTAAATCCTTACGGCTTCCGACTTGGAATCACTACCGACCACCGTTCGCGCTGGTTCACTGACTCCACCAAGAAGGGTCAGCGTTACTCCGACTACGTAGCCGAAGACATCAAGGTTCGCAACATGCTCTCAGAGCGTCTTGACCGCGCCGGTGTTTCTCGCATCGAAATCGAGCGCACCCGTGACCGTGTTCGTGTAGACATCCACACCGCACGTCCAGGTTTGGTTATTGGTCGTCGTGGCGAGCAGGCCGAAGTAATTCGTGCCGACCTCGAGAAGATGACCAGCAAGCAGATTCAGCTAAACATCCTTGAGGTTAAGAACCCAGACATGGATGCACAGCTAGTTGCCCAGGGTATCGCCGAGCAGCTAAACGCTCGTGTTGCTTTCCGTCGCGCAATGCGCAAGGGAATGCAGGGTGCACTGCGCAGCGGTGCCAAGGGTATCCGTGTTCAGACCTCGGGTCGTCTAGGTGGCGCAGAAATGAGCCGCCGCGAGTTCTACCGCGAAGGCCGTGTTCCACTACACACCCTCCGTGCCAACATCGACTACGGCTTCTACGAGGCCAAGACCGTTTTCGGTCGCATCGGTGTAAAGGTTTGGATCTACAAGGGTGACGTAACCAACAAAGAGCTAGCAGTTGCACAGGCAAACGCCAAGGGCGGACCACGCGGTCCTCGCAAGGCTCCAGCCGGTGCTCCAGCATCAGCGCCAGCAGTTGAGGCAGCCGCCCCAGTTGCTGCAGGATCGGAGAACTAAGCCATGCTTATTCCACGTCGTGTAAAGCACCGCAAGCAGCACCACCCGAAGCGTTCGGGTATTGCTAGCGGTGGAACCACCGTTGCTTTCGGTGAGTACGGCATCCAGGCCCTTACCCCGGCTTACGTGACCAACCGTCAGATCGAGTCTGCTCGTATCGCGATGACCCGTCACATCAAGCGTGGTGGAAAGGTTTGGATCAACATCTACCCAGACCGTCCTCTAACCAAGAAGCCTGCCGAAACCCGCATGGGTTCGGGTAAGGGTTCTCCAGAGTGGTGGGTAGCTAACGTCAAGCCAGGACGCGTGCTCTTCGAGCTCAGCGGTGTATCAGAGACCATTGCTCGTGAAGCAATGACTCGTGCGATTCACAAGCTGCCTCTAAAGGCCCGCATCATCAAGCGTGAAGAAGGTGACGCATAATGTCGATCGGTTCAAAGAACCTCGCTCCTGTAGAGCTAGACAAGATTGAGGACTCAGTTCTCGTCGAAGAGCTAAAGAAGGCGAAGGAAGAACTTTTCAACCTACGCTTCCAGTCGGCCACCGGCCAGCTTGAGAGCCACGGACGTTTGCGCGCTGTAAAGCGCGACATCGCTCGTATCTACACCATCATCCGTGAGCGTGAGCTTGGTATTCGTGCAGTTCCTGCCGTTGCCGCTAAGCCAGCGACCAAGGCCAAGAAAGCTGATGCTGCAGAAGCACCAGCTGCCACCGAGGAGGCATAACCATGGCTGAAGCCAAGAAGACTGCAGCCGTTGCAGCCACCACCGAAGAGACCCGCGGTTATCGCAAGTCTCGTCGTGGACTGGTTGTTAGCGACAAGATGAACAAGACCATCGTTGTTCAGGTTGAAGACCGCATTAAGCACCCGCTTTATGGCAAGGTCATGACCCGTACCAAGAAGGTCAAGGCTCACGACGAGCTAAACAGTGCCGGCATCGGCGACCTCGTGCTAATCAGCGAGACTCGTCCACTGTCAGCAACCAAGAACTGGCGCCTCGTCGAGATCCTCGAAAAGGCCAAGTAAACCTAAACCCCTAGTCTGCCCGTCGGTAATGGGCATTCTTCAAACAAGGAGTAACTAATGCTTCAGCAAGAGTCGAGACTCAAGGTAGCCGATAACACCGGCGCCAAAGAGCTACTGACTATCCGCGTACTCGGAGGCTCCGGCCGCCGTTACGCCGGACTGGGCGACGTCATCGTTTGCACCGTCAAGGATGCAATCCCAGGTGGCAGCGTAAAGAAGGGTGACGTCGTAAAGGCCGTTATCGTTCGTACCGTCAAAGAGACCCGTCGTCCTGACGGTTCATACATCAAGTTCGACGAGAACGCAGCTGTGATCATCAAGAAAGACGGCGAGCCTCAGGGCACCCGCATCTTCGGTCCAGTTGGTCGCGA
>JBBAMO010000183.1:0-2313 GCA_040402495.1 Rhodoluna sp. | reverse complement strand
TGGTGCCGGCCTCCGAATCGATTCCCACTCGCCCTCGCAAGGCACGCTTGGCGGCGGCAACAAAGATGTTGCCCGGACCAGTAACCAAAGAAACTGGTAGCAAATTTAGGCTTTCAACACCGTAGGCAAATGCGGCAACTGCAGCAGGGCCGCCGATTGCATAAACCTCGGTTATTCCCAGCAACTTGGCCGTAGCCAAAACTGTTGGGTGAGGGCGACCGCCAAAGTCTGCTTGCCCCGGTGTAGCAATAACCATGCGTGGAACTCCGGCAACCTGCGCCGGAACAACATTCATGATCACACTCGACGGGTACACCGCTTTGCCGCCTGGAACATAGAGCCCGACCGAGTCGACCGGCTGCCATCGCTGCTGAACAGTTGCTCCCGTGGCCAAGTCAACGCTGGTGTTCTTAGGAAGGTTGGCTACTGAGACCCTGCGAACCCTGTTGATGCCTTCTTCGATAGCGCCGCGAAGTTCGGTCGAAAGCGATTGCTCAGCTGCGTCCAACTCTTGCTGGCTTACTTTGAATGGGCGAGGATCAAAACCATCAAACTTTCGGGCTACCTCAATGAGAGCGTATTCTCCCCTGTTTCGCACATCCTCGAGAAGCGGCAAAATCTGCTCAACAGCCTTCACGATGTCCAGTTCGGCGCGCGGCACGGCAGAGTTGACCAACACCGAGGTCAGATCTGTCGATCGAAGATCAAGCACGCGCATTTTTTCTCAAATCTGTTGAGCGAAACCCAATTCTAGGATGTCGGCGCGCAGCGCTGGGTTACCCTTGAACAAGTAGGAAGAAAAATGAACGAATATATCCCGGTTTCAGACCCAGTAGAAGCCCTGAAGGGCACATTCCGCAGACACGCGTCTGGTGTTGCGGTTCTCACCACGCTTGACCAAGCTGGCGCTCCCGTTGGTTTCACCGCAACCTCTGTGACTTCGCTAGGTGCGAACCCGCCGCTCATTTCGTTCAACGTGGCTCGCGGAGCATCATCGTGGCCTGCAATTTCAACCGCAAAGTTTGTGGCAATGCACACTCTCGGCGAAGACAATCTAGCGCTAGCCAAGAAAATGGCCGAAGATCACACCAAGCGGTTTATCGACAATGACTGGGCTGTCGGGCCAAATGGTCTGCCGGTTTTCGAAGGCGTGACATCGGTGCTGATTGTGGAAATCTTGCAATTGGTCAACATCGAAAAAAATGCCGTGGTCATAGCCAAGGTTCTTGAAGGACTACTCGGACTCGAACAGCGAGCCCTGCTCTACCACGAGCGCTCCTACGTTGTCCCCGGCGAGGTCCTCAGCTAGTTCCTGTTCGGAACCCTTCTGGGCAAGCTGAGATAGCGCGCCCACTCCAAACAGGCCCTTAAGTTCTGCTGCCAGACCGCTCGAATAGCGAACGCGTTTTGGCAGCGTAAATGAGCGCCCGCCGTTTTCGGAGTTCATGTGCAGAATCACAGAACTGTAGCCTTCGTGCATGGTCAAAATTTTGTCGAGGTGCGCCAGGTTGTCGACGGTGGCTTGCTTGTCGGAGATTTGAATCTCGACTGCGCGGTTATCCCCCTCGGCTGAACCTTCGATTTGAGTGATTTCATAAACGCGAATCGAACGCTGGTCGTCGCGCACGGTTACCTGTCCGCGAACCGCAATCACCTGATCAGCTTTAAGGTTGCGGTGTGCCTCGAACGATTTGCCCGCGAGCATAAACTGCACCTCGCCTTCGAAATCTTCCACGCCAACAATTGCGTAAGGTTGGTTGCTCTTTCGACCAATCTTGGTTCCGTAAGAGGTGACCAGTCCGGCAATCGTTACGATTTCACCTTCTTTGATGCGTTCGCTCGACAGGAACTGACCGATGGAAAGCTCTGCGAAGGTAGAGAGTTGTTTTTCTCGGCCGCTGAGCGGGTGGTCGGAAACGTATAGGCCTAGCATTTCCTTTTCCATGGCCAGGCGATCGCGTTTTTCGTACTCTTCAACCTCTGGTACCTCAACGACCGTAGGGTCGTTGTCGAACATCGATCCGAAGAGATCAACCTGTCCGCTGGCTTCATTCTTTTTTATTGAAGACTGAGCATCGACCGCATTCTCGTGAATCATTATCAAGGAGCGGCGCGTGTGCCCGAGCGAGTCGAACGCGCCGGCCTTGATAAGCGCTTCGAGAACCTTTTTGGTACAAACCTGCGAAGGCACTTTCTTCAAGAAATCGTTAAAAGACGTGAAAACACCTTTGGTCTTTCTAGCCTCTACGATGCCTTCGCGTCCTCGGCCTCCACGGTAACAAGTACGTTGTTTGCGCCTGGAGTTAGCATCTC
>JBBAMO010000182.1:0-2330 GCA_040402495.1 Rhodoluna sp. | reverse complement strand
AGGTGTTCTTGACCAAGTATGGCGCGCAGCAGCGAGGTTTTGCCTGAGCCGTTGGTGCCGATGATGGCAACGAACTCGCCTGGCGCGATGTCGATTGAGAGGTCGGACCAAAGGGTGTTGTCGCCGTAAGCCAGAGTGGCGTGGTTGATGCTCAGCACCGGTGGCGGAAACAACACCGAGCGCTTCAGCACCTTTAGTTCTTGACGAGCGGTCATTGGCCGATGCCGGCTAACTTTCGAACTTGAACAACGTTGGCGGTCATCCAGTCGATGTAGCTGGTGTTGGCTGGCGGCAGTTCGCCAAACTCAAGCACGGCTACCCCGTTGGCCACAGCGAAGTTGCGCAGGGTCTCGGTCTGGTTTGTCACGGTTGCCGGGTTCAGTGCCAAAAAGTTGATCGACGCGTAGGTGATTTTGTCCTGCACTTCTTTGAGGGCAAGTGGCGGCACTTCGCGCTCTTCCTCGATTGCCTCGGTGAATTCTGCCGGGGTTACATCGTTAAAGCCCATCGAAGCAAGCAGGTAGGCGGCAACCGGCTCGGTCTGCACAACATCGACGTTGTCGAGCGTGTTCATGATTCCCGCCGACATCGCCGTTAGGCCCTCGAGCTTCTGCTTGAAGGCTTCAAAGTTTGCCTGGCCTTCGTCGAAGGTGCTTGGGTCAACGGCTTCGATTGCGCCTGCGATGACTGCGGCGACATCTTGGGTTTGAACAAAGTCGTACCAAACGTGCTCGTTGCGAGTGGCATAGTCGCCAGAGGCCTGAAATGCGTCGATGGTGATGGCCGGAGTTTCGTCTTGGTCAACCAGCTGCTGCATGAAGTCGTCGTATCCCCCACCATTCATCACCACGATGTCGGCGTTGTTCACTGCCAAGCGGTCGCGTGCGGTGGCCGAGTATGAGTGCGGCTCAGCGCTGGTGCTGTCGATGATGCTGGTTACCTCAACCAGGTCGCCGCCGATGGCTTTGGCCACCGAACCCCACACCGAGGTGCTGGTCACGATGGAGATTTTGGAGTCGCTCGGGCTGGCGCTTGGGGTGCCGGTTGACGCGCAGCCGACCAACAACAACGATGCCGCGAGGGCCGCGATCAGCGCAGTGGCGCGTCTTGCAGGTTTTGCTCGTGAGGTCATGACTCCACGCTACGCCTTATTGATAATGATTGTCAATACTGCGCGAGTAAGAAAATGGCCGCCGGAATGCCGACGGCCACCTCAGAGTTCCGAGTTACTTCTTGGTGTTCTCGGCGATCACGATTAGCGCGATGCCAGCCTCGAAGGCCATGCGCACAACAACGAGCACGAGTAGCAGGCCAATCGGAACTAGCAGCAAGCCAAAGAATGCAACGAAGTTGCCGTTCAACAACTGGGCAAGCAAGGCTAGCTCGGCAAAAACACCGGCGGCGATGAAGATCCAGGCGGTGATGATGTAAAGCACTCCAGAAACCTTGCGCGAGATGAAGTTCTCTAGAGATGAGTCGAGCAGGGTGCCCAAGAAAGACTTGAAAGCCGAAGGCTGACCCTTAGCCTTCTTCTTGCCAGCAAGTGCCGCCTGCTTGCGCAGTTCGAGAATCGCAACCACAAGCGCGCCAATCACCAACAAGCGGGCCACGTTTACGACCGAGCTCATGTTGAACTCTTGGTAGTAGCCAAGCAGCATGTCGACAAGCGAGAAACCGCGGGTGGACTGCCAGCCGGCTACGTAGATTTCCTGGGCAAGAAAAACTCCAGACGAAATAGCAGTTACAAGAGGCAACTGCCCAGCGCTGATGACCGACTTAGGCAAGAACGCTGCCACAACGAGTACCAGGTAGGCGAAAGGAAGAATGAGATTTTTGAGTGCCCACATGGAAACTTCTACCGGATACTGCCCGATGTACGTAAAGCTCGAAAGGTCGAAGCCATTCAGCCCAAACTGAACGAACTGCAGAATTCCGAAGACCGCGAGTGCGATTGTGGCGATTTGAATGCGAGAGATTTTTAGCAATGTATTCCCCTTGTAAAGGCGTGCCCTCGATTAGGGCATCCCGAGAATACTAGTCCAGCAGCAGCGCTGGCTCTTCGATTACCGAGGCCACGTCTTGCACAAAGCGCGACGCAACATCGCCGTCAACCACGCGGTGGTCGAAGGTGGCACCGATAGTCGTTACCTGGCGAACCTGGATTTCGTTGTTTACAACCCAAGGCTTCGGGCGAATCGAACCAAGGGCAACGATCGCAACTTCGCCCGGGTTCAAAATCGGGGTTCCGGTGTCGACACCGAATACACCGATGTTGCCAGCTTTCGCTATCTCAACCGGTTCACTGCCCGTTGGACTGTCTCTTGACTCGA